>CAYMXG010000127.1:0-6804 GCA_964394115.1 uncultured Enterobacteriaceae bacterium
ACTTCTCCTCTCTCAGTGGTGGACTTCAATCACACCTGCAGTGCAGGCTTGCGTGATTGGAGTCTGCAAAGTACTGGATTGGATGCAGTGTTTGCAGCATGCTTTCGATGAGCAGAGAGTGATGCGCGACAATGGGCAAAAGACGCGCCCGGTGACAGCGACCAACGGTGAGCCTGGAACGATGAAATGAAAATCTATTTCGCACCGGATACTTCGGATCACCCGAATTGGGGTTGTCGCGTCATGGGCGCATGGTTTCGCACTGCGCTGGCCGGGGTGGGCGCCTCCGTCACGTTGCGTACCGGCAGCCAGTGGTTCTACCGCCGGTACCCGGACGTACCCGAACTGCCCACGTGGGCAGCTTTCCGGCATTACGCCGGGGAGATCGGTACCGGCAAAATCCTGTCACAGGTCGCGTCCGTGTTGCGGAACTGCGATGTGGTGTATTTGAATGGTGAAAATTTCATCCGGCCCGGCACTCGCAAGGGACGCAGGCTGTTGTTCATTGCATATCTTGCCAAAGCGGTGTTCAACAAGCCCTGCATCCTCACCAATCATTCGATTGATTTGTCCGAGCCAGAACTGGCGGAAATCGTGCGTGAGATCTATCCCTTGCTGGACGAGGTGCATTTCCGCGAGGAGTCCTCCGCTACGGAGGGTTCACGTTACGCCGCCGCGGGGCGCTGGCGCCTGGTCCCGGATGTAGCCTGGGCCATTCCCGCTGCACCGCTTTCGGAATGGGGCGACCCGGCATTTCGTCGCGGTCAATTCTGCGCCTGGCCGGATAATGCGGAAAGCTTTGACCCGCGGCATCCCTATGTCACCGTTTGTGGAAGTTCGGCGCTTGCAGCAGCTCAACAGAAGGGTTTTGACGTTGTCCCGGCATTTATCGAACTTTGCCGCCGGTTGAATAAAGAGGTGGCCCCCGTTGTACTGGCAGCGCCCGACGAGCCGGACCTGAAGGTCATGCGCAAGGTCCAGGCCGCGCTCAACCTTCCGCTGCTGGGACTGCACCTGCCCGTGCGGCAGGCCATTGACGTGATCGGCAATGCAGCCGTGCACGTCGGCGGCCGCTGGCACCTGGGTATTTTCGCTGCCACTGGCGGGACGCCGCTGGTGGCACTGAATGCCAACAATCACAAGGTCCAAAGCCTGATGCGGCAATTACGGATGGAAGGGCCGGTGTTTGATGTATTGCAACTCAAGGACCATATTGACGATATCGTTGGGTTGGCGCGGTCGCAGGTCGAAGCCGGGCCGGTCTTGCGTGCCGGCATCCTGGAACGAAGCCGGGAATTGGCAGCGCAAGTGGATCAAAACTTGGAATTTGTCCGGCGCATGGTCGATGTGCAGCGTAAAACAGGCTGAAAAACCGCCGGCGCCTCCCGCTGGCGCAATTCGACAACAGGAGACGCCAAAAAAAGCGTCCCTACATGCAGTTCTTGACCACGACCTCCGTCAAGAATTTCATTTCCGCGGCCTTGTCCTTGGAGGTGACGTTATAGCCTCCTTCAAAGGCGCCTTTCTCGGCTTTTACGCACTCATTACTGTTTTCCGTGCACAGTTTTTGAATTTTCTCGAGGTCGCACTTCGGGGCAGCCATGGCGGTGGTGGACTCCTGCGCAGACACGGAAGCCGGGACTGCAATCACGACCAATGCCAGGGTCAGCATGCCCGCGCCGAGATTGTTCGAGGTATTCATAATCGATCTCCTTGATTCGGGAATGGGAAGCCTAATCTAGCCAATCAAAGCGTGAATTCAAGGAAAATTATTCCAGCTTCAGCACGATATCCAGCGGCCAAACGCGCCGCCATAGATCCCGTCGACCGTCATTGGGTTGGGTCTCTCCATCCGAATTGTCTGCTGCGCGGGCTGGACGGTTATACCGAGGCTAAGTCTGGTTGTGGCGGGCTACTGTACCGATTGTCTATCCTCACCTCGGAGGGCGCTTCCTGGGCAATTTGGCCACTTGCTGCGGCATGTGGGCCGCCAACTCCTGCTTGATCCCGCGCAGTGCCGCATCGGCGGCAAGATTTTTCCATTCCATGGGATCATTCTCATGGTCATACAGCTCCTCCGAACCATCGTGATAACGGATATAGCGCCAGCGTTCGGAACGTACTGCGTGGTTATTCGGCAGATGCGTCGTAAGCGCGACATGCGGCCACTCCGCCGTCGGGTTTGCCATCAAGGTCAGCAGGCTATGCCCATCCAGTTTGTGCCCGGGTTTTGGCAGACCCGCGAGATCCAGCAGGGTCGGGTATAAATCCGTCAAGCTGACCGGACGGACGCAACGGCTGCCAGCCCGGGTAATGCCCGGCGCATAAAACAGCAATGGACTTCGTGTCCCTCGTTCCCACAACGAGAATTTGCGCCAATGCTGTTTCTCTCCCAGGTGGAAGCCACCGTCGCTCCATACGATCAGGATGGTATCTTGCGCGTACCGGCTCCTCGCCAGGGCATCCACCACCCGCCCAACCAGCGTGTCAGCAAAATTTACCGCCGCCAGATAGCAGGACACGGCGTTGCGCCATTGCCCGTGCCTGACTATGCGTTGATGTTCCGACAAAGCGTCGGGCAGGGGAAAGGGAGTTCGCGAGGCCAGGCCGCGGGCATAGGACGGAATGTCTTCCAAGTCATGCTCCGATGTGGCAGGCAGCGTGATTTTATCCGGCGGAAATCTTTCCGAGTATTTTCTGGGCACATACCAGGGTAGATGAGGATGGAAGAAACCGACGCCCATGAAAAAGGAACGATTATGCGGCTTGTTGAGTTCGCCGACGGCCCAGTCAGCGACGGCCCAGTCAGCAAATTCCTGTTCGTCCATGTCAACCACGCCCCAATCCAGTGTGTCGCCGGGTGACAATTCGCTGATTCCGTGCAGGGGCGGATTTCTTCGTTTCTCGCCGGCAGCGCGTTGAAAGTGCGTGAAATCATGCCAGCGGCTTTCAGTCTCATTTCCCTCCAGGTGAAATATCTTGCCGGCGCCAATCACCTCATAGTCGTACTGCATGAAATGTTCTGTCAGGGTGGCTGTTGTCGGAAGCCTGGTTTGCAGTGTCTCGCCCAGGTAAATGCCCGAACTTGCCGGGTACAGGCCTGACAAAATGCTGCTCCGCGCCGGGTTGCAGTATGGCGCGGGAGTATGGGCATTGCTGAACAAAAGTCCTTTTTCCGCCAGCCGGTCAAGATTCGGTGTCCGGGTATCGGGGTGGCCACCCAGGCACCCAATCCAGTCGTTCAAATCATCAAGTGCAATAAACACAATATTCCTGCCTTTGATTCCCTCCGCGCTGGCGATGGATGCCAGATTCGATGTGGATGTGAGTGTGGCCAGCGAACCAAGCTTAAGCAATTTTCTGCGATTCATCATCGTTCCAGTGAGCAGTATTCATGGAACCAGGGAGCACGCTGTGAATTCAATGGCGGGTGTGACGGAATGCTGCGCCGCGGCGAAGTGTTCAACCTCAAGTGGCCCGATGCAAATTTCCAAACGAAGACCCTCACCGTTCAGGGCGAAACTGCCAAGAGCGGCGAGAACCGCCATATTCCCTTGAACGCGGAAGCCCTGGACGTGCTCAAGCAATGGAAGAAGCAATGCAGTGATGCCGCCCAAGTGTTCCACGGCAGGCAGCGGGAGAGGTTGGATAACATCGCTTGGTGCAGCAATTGGGCGTGCAAGGTCCGGTGTTCGATGTTCTCAATCTGGAGTCGGTCATTGACGACATCATGGAACTTGCCAGGATGTACCTGGGACAGGGAGACGAATTGCGGTCGCAAATCCAAATCCAGTCGCGAAGTCGTGAACTTGCCGCACGCGTGTCCGAGGGTTTTTCGTGGTCGCGCGCGGCGCAGACGTCACGCGCGCGAAATTCAGGCGAGAAAGCGCTGAATCGAAACAACGCGAACAGTACGTAGAACGGAGAATGTCATCTCCTCAGGTAATCACGAAGTCCGTGTGATCCACTCCCGCCGGCGCGCCAGCAAGGGTTGCAAATTTCACCCCTGCCGCGGCGCCGGAACCGTCGGGGTCATAAAACAACTCGCCTGTGGTGGTATTGTAGATAATTCGATCACTGGAGTCAGTGGCCATACCGTCCGCATTAGCCTTGAACTCCGCCGTGTTGAGTGTTTTTCCGACGCTGCTCCGTAAACCGGAGAAAATGGCGTTTTCGAGCCGGATTGTGTCGTCTGCATGCACAAATCCACGGATCGAATCAACGTTACCGGAATTCGGCGATACATTGAACAAAAACGTATCGTTACCGGCCCCGCCAATGAGCAAATCCCGCCCGACACCACCATTCAGCGTGTCATTCCCGGAACCACCAATAACTCGATCATTGCCGATCCCGCCACGCAACGAATCATTGCCGTTTCCTCCAGATAATGCGTCGTCCCCCGACAACCCATCAAGGAAGTTGCCAGAAGCATTCCCGATGATCGTGTCTGCACCCATGCCCCCGATGACTTTTTCGACAGAATCTATCGCATCGGTTCCGATGTCCGCCCCGCGCGCAGTTCCGGTCTCCAGATTTACCGTGATGGGTCGCTTGGCACTTGAGTATTTAAGGGTGTCCATCCCGGAACCCCCCGTGTAGGAGTCATTTCCAGCGCCGCTGCCTCCAACAAGAAGATCGCGCCCCGCACCTCCATCGACCAAGTCGTTGCCTGCTCCGGCGGTCAAACTGTCATTCCCGCTGCCGCCTTCCAGGTGGTCGGCGCCGCGATTGCCTGTGATGGTGTCGTTTCCACTCCCGCCATCTATGTTGTTGGCATTATCGTTTCCAATGACGGAGTCATTGCCGAAGCCCATGATGACGTTGTCCTGCTGCAACGTGTAAGTCGACCCGGTGGCCGGATCATAGAGTTGCAGGCCTTCGTAGAGATTGATGCGTTGATCACTTGTCTTCGCGAGGATGGTGGCATCCTCAAAATGAATCTCCTCTATGCCAATCAGCGTGTCCGTTCCCGTGATTGATGCCGGCCTGAGGTCTTCAACCATCACCTTGTTTTGCGCGCCGGAACCATCATTGATGGTAACGAGTTCCACCCTGTAATTCGCAATCGATTCACCCGAATAAACACCCAAATCATGACCCGCGCCCCCAATGTATGTGTCGTTTCCGCCACCGCCGAGCGTTCCACCCTGTGTTTCCCACGATTCATGCACGGCAGTGTAGAAAATGTCATTGCCACTCCGGCCGTCCAGCACATCATCGAATTGTCCGCCAGTAAAACGCTCCGGCAGGTCGCTGCCAGAAATGGAATTCGTGGCAAACAAAGTCCCGTAGTACTCAATCTGCTCCACGCCGATGATGCGGTCCAAACTGCCATCACTGCGATGCAGTTCGTACCAGCCGCCATTCTTGATCACGTTGATTGTCAGGGAATCTGCCTCACCAAGTAACAGGTACTTGAGGATGTCAGTTCCACCTCCTCCAATATAGGTGTTGCCACCCTGATTTCCTGACAGGTCAGTCTGCGGCTCCTGCGTGTAACGGTCGAATTCCACATATTCGGTAATGGTGTCACTACCCAGGCCGACATCAATATGGTTGCTGCCGGCTCCATTTATCGCGATGCGGTCATCACCGCCATGAGCAAGTACCGTGTCGCCGCCATTGACGCCGAAAGCGTCTCCGCTATTTGATCCCAGGATCGTCAATTGCAGTCCAGAACCTTCCACAAAGGAATCCAGTTCGCCGCCAATAGCCGTGGCGTCGATGCGCAGTTTGCCCGTCAGCGTCTGGTCCCAGAAATTAACGTAGATCTGCTCCACGCTCCGGGCCATGGTTGAGCTTCCATCACTGCCGGAGAAAATGATTTCGTCACCGTCTCGGTGGATCACTATTTCCAGATCCAATGTCTCTCCATTGTAAAAAGTCTGGCCAAACATCAGGCGATCGTTGCCGGAGCCACCGTCGATGATGTCGATCCCGCCGAGTCCGGGCTCAAATACGTCGTCACCCCCATTCCCGCGGAGGACATCGTTGAAGGCGCCTCCTGACAGTACTTCGCCGATATCGATTCCCACTATGGTGTTCGGCGCAAGATAAGCGCCACTGACGTACAGGCGTTCGATACTCTGAAGCACGTCACTCTCCCCGTCGCCGTGCACGACTGAAATGAAGCCGGTATCGCGGGATACGGTTATCGAGACGGGCGCGGTCCAGTGCGTGAAGGAATAGGAAACCGCATCGTCGCCGGACCCGCCGTCGATGATGTTGCTTCCGTGCGGCGAATAGGGGTTACTGGCGTCTGGAAGACTGACGATGATTACATGGTCAGTGTCGTCCCCGCCGTAGATCGTATTGTCGCCGCCCCAGATGACGATGGTGTCAAGTCCGCTCCCGGCGTATACGGTTTCTCCCCCGTCAATGGATACCCCATCATCGCCTTCCAGCGTGTCCACGACGTTCAACGTGAACGAATCCCCGGTGACATTAATTTGGTCGTTGCCGCTTGTGCCGGTAAACGTTGTCACGGCGGGTTGCCTCGAATTGGAAAGTCAGGCCGCTGACTGAAAATATTTGTACTTGAGGGGCATAGAATTGTAGCAGGTGTAAATTTATTTGACAGACCGCGCCAATGGTGTGAAGGACTCGTGGCTGCGTGCCTGTGTGACAACATGGAACGGTGAGGCCGGGACTCTGATGTGTTCGCCGACAACGCGAAATTACGGCAGATCCGGGGAACGAAAATTCAATTGGTCGGGGTGATAGGATTTGAACCTACGGCCCCTGCCTCCCGAAAGCAGTGCTCTACCAGTCTGAGCTACACCCCGAATTTGGAGTTGTTGA
>CAYMXG010000128.1:0-6802 GCA_964394115.1 uncultured Enterobacteriaceae bacterium
CCCGCGCTCAATCGCGCCGATGGTTTGCCCGCCCGCGTCAACCCGTGCCTGCGACACACGCTGGAGCAGTCCGATCACGACATTCCGGGAACTGACAAGCCGGGGTAAAACGACTTGTAACAGCGGTTCAGATGATTTTCAGGAAATCCAGCAAATTGACGCCGAACAATGCCACTGCGGCAACCAGCACGGCCCATTCCATATTGCGTCGAACCAGGAAACCGGTGAAATGCAATATGAGCACCAGGATGGAAAACACGTAAACAACCCAGAAAATCCAATCCGTCATTGGGAAGCCCCTGTGCTGGCAAAAATGGAAAGCGGGGAGAAATTATGCATCACGCCGTGACGAAGTGCCAACAAAACCCGTTTCGGCCCTAGGTGATGCAATTCACGGAATCAGCAGTGGCGACCAGCAGCACGTCCGCGCCGCGGCGGGCAAACAATCCATTACAGACGACGCCGGCAATATTGTTGATGCGTTCCTCCACTGCCACAGGGTCCGGGATGGAGAGATTGTGCAGGTCGAGGATGATGTTGCCGTTGTCCGTGGTGAAGCCCTGGCGCAGCGCCGGCTGTCCTCCCAGTTTCGCCAGTTGCCGCCCGACGTGGCTCTGCGCCATGGGGATGACCTCCACCGGCAGCGGAAAGCGTCCCAGCACGCCCACCAGCTTGGACTCGTCGACGATGCAGACGAAGCGCCGGCTCACCGCAGCCACGATTTTCTCGCGCGTCAATGCGCCACCCCCGCCCTTGATGAGCTGGCGGTGCCGGGTCGCTTCGTCCGCGCCATCAACATACACCGCGAGTTCCGCGACGCTGTTCAGGGGGACCACCGGGATGCCGTGCTGCTTGAGCCGGGTCTCCGTTGCCACGGAACTGGCGACCGCGCCCTCGATACGCCCGCGCAGGCCCGCCAGCGCGTCAATGAAAAAGTTGACCGTACTGCCGGTGCCGACACCGACGATCATGTCATCCTCGACGTATTTCAGCGCCGCTTCTGCTGCGCGTTTCTTCCGGTCATCCTGGCTCATGTATCAATCCGCATCCGGGCTATTCGGGCTGCCGCCGCGATAATGCTATCTTAGGCGCGTGTTTCCCGAATACCAATCGTTGATCGAAGCGGCCAGGGCGCGCGTCTATGACGTGGCGCGGGTGACGGCGCTCGATTTGGCGCCGCAATTGTCCCGGCTGCTGGGTAACCGCATCTGGTTGAAGCGCGAAGACCAGCAGCCGGTGTTTTCCTACAAGTTGCGCGGCGCCTACAACATGCTCGCGACCCTGACCGCTGCCGAAAAGAGTCGCGGTGTCATTGCCGCATCGGCCGGCAATCATGCCCAGGGCGTGGCGCTGGCGGCACAGCGCCTGGATGTCTCCGCATTGATCGTCATGCCGAAGACCACGCCAGAGATAAAGATCAATGCGGTGCGGCGGCTGAATGCGGACGTGGTGCTGCACGGCAACACTTATGACGAGGCCAAGCTGCATGCCGAGGAACTGGCAGCCAGTACCGGTCGCACGCTGATCCCTCCATACGATCATCCGCTGGTGATCGCCGGACAGGCGACGGTGGCGGTAGAGATCCTGCAGCAGTGCAAATCGCTTCCCCAGTACGTGTTTGTCCCGGTGGGCGGGGGCGGGCTCATAGCCGGCATAGCCAGCTGCATCAAGCAGGCGCATCCCGGGATCCACATCATCGGCGTCGAATCCGATGAGGCTCCGTCCATGCATGCGGCATTTGCGGCAGGCCGGCCGGTGGAATTGCCGCACATCGGCATCTTCGCCGATGGCGCCGCCGTGCGGCAGGTGGGGGACGAGACCTATCGTGTCGCCCGGCCGCTGGTGGATGAGATTCTGCTGGTTACCAATGACGAAATCTGTGCTGCGGTGAAGGATATCTTCGAGGACACGCGCGCGATCCCGGAACCAGCCGGGGCACTGGCGCTGGCCGGATTGAAACAGTTTGTCGCCGCACGCCAGCTGCGGGACGCCGATCTGGTCGCCATATTCAGCGGCGCCAATGTCAATTTTGATCGCCTGCGACACATCGCCGAGCTGGCGGCACTGGGGGAGCAACGGGAGGCGCTGATTTGCATCACCATACCGGAGCGGCCCGGGAGTTTCCGCGCGTTGTGTCATGACCTGGGGGCGCGCCAGATAACTGAATTCAATTATCGCTATTCGGATTCCAGCGCGGCACGGGTTTTTGCCGGGATCCAGTTGCGCCACGGGTTGGAGGAAAAGGCGGCTTTACTCCAGGCGCTGGCCGAGCGTGGTTACGACGTGGTGGACATGAGTAACAACGAACTGGCGAAGATGCACGTGCGCTACATGGTCGGCGGCCATGCACCGTCGGCTGCGGATGAGGTGTTGTACAGGTTTGAGTTTCCGGAGCGCTCCGGCGCCCTGCTGCAGTTTCTGTTACGCATGGGTGACCGCTGGAACATCAGCCTGTTCCATTACCGCAACCATGGCGCCGCCAATGGCCGGGTGTTGATGGGTATCCAGGTGCCGGTGGCGGAGCGGGCCGAATTCCAGGACTTTCTGGCCAACCTGGACATGGCGTTCGCGGAGGAGACCGGCAATCCCGCCTATCGCATGTTCCTGAAGTGATCAGTCGTCCGCCAGGGAGAGGATGCATTTCCACTCCGCGCTGCTGACCGGTAACACCGACAACCGGTTGCCGCGCCGGAGCAATGCCAGTCCCGCCAGCGCCCGCTGTGCCCGCAGTTCCGGCAGCGTGATGACACGTTTGAATTTGCGCTGCAGTTGCACGTCCACCGAGTACCAGCGCGGCCCCGCCGGCGTGCTGCCGGAATCGAAATAGTCGCTGCGCCGGTCGAAGGCCGCGGTGTCCGGATGGCCCCGCGATACGACCTTCATAACGCCTGCCACGCCCGGTTCCGCGCAGCTTGAATGATAAAAAAACGCGCAATCCCCGGGCTGCATCTCATCGCGCAGCATGTTGCGGGCCTGGTAATTGCGCACCCCGTCCCAGCTGTCGGTCCGGCCGGGCCGGCGCGCCAGGTCATCAATGCTGAAGACCGCAGGTTCGGATTTCATCAGCCAGTAATTCAAGGTGTTACCCCGGGCGGTGAAAAAAATGCCGGCGCGAAGCCGGCAGATTACGCAGAAGGTGGGTATCAACCGCAGTGCCGCTACCGGCCATTAGTCTTGAACCAATGGTTCAAGTGGGAACAGCGAGCGGCGCTTCAGGCTTCCCGCACAGGGCGGGCATGCACAACAGGCCGCGGTTCAGTCCCCATGGCGACTAAGTATCGGCTCAAGAAACACCAGCCAGCACACGAACACCGCAGAAGATACCCAAACTGGTTGATTCAAGACTGCTGCGCGGTCCGTCTGCTTTGCCGCTCCGGACATCCTGCCTCGGCTTTGGCTCCTGCGTCGCTCTCGGTCTCCGCTCCCGGCTCGACCCTACCGGGTACATCCCTGTACCCGTACGCCTACATTCATGTAGGCGTCGCGCGGCATTCCCCCCATCCCTGTGGGTCGACGCGTGCTCGCTCGCCCCTCGCCTACCATGCCCGGTATGTCTCGGGGCTCGCTGCGCGAGTTTCGCGCAGCCGGACCTGCTCACGATGTCTTGAATCAGCCAGCTAAACTTTCTACATTTCGACCCGCGCGCCCGACGTCAGGGCCGCGTCAATCTTGCTACGCAGACGCCGAATCGTGGAGTCCACGGAACTGCTCAATTCCTCGGTCTCGGAACGCCGGGAGAGCAGTTCGCTGGTGATATTCAACGCCGCCATCACCGCGATGCGTTCGGTCCCGACCACCTTGCCGCCATTTTTCACCTCGCGCATCTTGTCATTCAGAAATGCGGCGGCGGTGTGCAATTGATCACGCTCTTCCTCACGACAGGAGATCAGGTACTCCTTCTCGAGGATGGTTATGGTAACGGGACGCAGGCCGGTGCTCATGAGCGCGTCTCCATGGCGCGCAGCCGCGTGATCATGGATTCAATGCGGGAACGGGCCTGCTCGGTTTTTTCAATCAACGTCGCCCGTTCATTGATCAGGTTGTCCTGCTGGCTGCGCAGCGCGGAATTCTCGGTCTTCAGCTGATCCACAGTGCGAATCAGGTCATCCACCCTGGATTCGAGAGCTACGAGGTCGAGTGTTTCTGGTTTTGATTCCGGCATGGCGCAATCTGGCAGGGCAATGCGCACTTTACTGACGCATGGCAGTGCGATTTTTGGGACAATATAGAGCGCGCCCTGATCACGGTCAACAGGTCGATCAGATGTGGGACCGCTCCGCTGGCCGACAAGAATTGCCGGCCGGCAAAATGCAGGCGCGTAAATCACTTGCAATGGGTGGAGGCGGGGGAAATGTCCGGGCACCAGGATTTCGAATCGGCATTGTCCGCCGCCGGCGCCGGTGTGGGGGCGGCGGAGTGCCATGGTTTCCTCTGCGGCCAGTTATGCAGCCTGCATTTCCCGGCGGAAGAACTGTGGCAGGAGTTTCTGGATCTGCACGCGCTGGATGACGCCCGGGTGGGTGCCTGCCATGAACACGTGCGCCAGTTCTTGCACGAGACCCGGCGCCAGCTTGCAGCGGAGGAGTTCGACTTTCAAATGCTGTTGCCGGACGATGACACCAATATGCTGGAGCGGGTACAGGCGCTGGCCGGCTGGTGCCGGGGTTTTCTGTCCGGACTGGGCCTGGTCGAGGATCTGCCGGCGCGGGTGCTTGGCGACGGGATCCAGGAGTGGTTGCGGGACGTGGAAATGATCGGTCGAGCCGGAGTGGATGAGCCGGATGAAGAGGACGAAGTGGCGCTGCTGCAGGTGATGGAGCATGTGCGCACCGGCGTGATGCTGATTCGGGAGGAAATGCGAATGTATGGGATCGATGTGGATCAGGAGACCCTGCAATAATGGACCAGAAAGAATTTCCCAAGCGCCGCAAACGCCTGATGGACATGATGGGCGACGACAGTATCGCCATTATTCCCACCGCCAGCGTGCGCGTGCGCAGCCGTGACACCCACTTCCCGTTCCGCGGTGACAGTGATTTCCTCTACCTGACCGGGTTTGCCGAGCCCGAGGCCGTGGCCATCATCATCCCGGGACGCGCGCAGGGCGAATTCGTGCTGCTTTGCCGCGAGCGCGATCCGAAGCTGGAAATCTGGGACGGGTTGCGCGCGGGCGTGGAGGGTGCCTGTGCCAGGTACGGAGCCGATGATGCGTTTCCGATCTCGGACCTGGATGACATCGTGCCGGGGTTGTTGGAGGAAAAGGATCGCATCTTCTACACCATGGGTCAGGACGCCGCGTTTGATCAACGCGTGCTCGGCTGGGTGAACGAGGTGCGGCGCAAGGGTCGCGCCGGAGTCGGTGCGCCGGATGAATTCGTGGCGCTGACGCATATCCTGCACGAAATGCGGCTTTACAAGAGCCGCTCGGAGCTACGCGCCATGCGCCAGGCCGCGCGCATTTCGGCGGGGGCACACCGGCGTGCGATGTCGGTGTGCAAACCCGGGATGATGGAGTATGAGATTGAGGCGGAGTTGTTGCACGAATACATGCGCAATGGCGCTCGCTCGCCTGCGTACCCGGCCATCATCGGCGGCGGCGCCAATGGCTGCATCCTGCATTACACGGAGAATTCCGCGGAGTTGCGTGATGGCGACCTGGTGTTGATTGATGCCGGCGCCGAGTATGACGGGTACGCCAGTGACATTACCCGGACCTTCCCGGTCAACGGCGCCTATACCGAGGCCCAGCGGCAGGTATACGAACTGGTGTTGGCGGCCCAGGCGGCCGCCATCGCTGCCGTGCGCCCCGGCAATCACTGGAACGATCCCCATGACGCAGCGGTGCAGGTGTTGACGGAAGGGTTGGTGGAACTGGGTATTCTCAAGGGCCGGGTGCGCAACCTGATCAAGGACCAGGCCTTTACCGACTATTACATGCATCGCACCGGCCATTGGCTCGGCATGGATGTGCATGACGTGGGTGATTACAAACTGGATGGCGAGTGGCGGGTGCTGGAGCCGGGCATGGTGTTGACCGTGGAGCCCGGCCTGTACTTCCAGCCGCGCCGCGGGCTGGCGAAGAAGTGGTGGAATATCGGCATCCGCATCGAGGACGATGTGCTGGTAACCGAGGCAGGGCGCGACGTCATCACGCACGACGCGCCGAAGGATGTCGCCGAGATTGAGGCCCTTATGGCCCGGGCCGCCTGACTGCGCGCATAACGTTTTGCGGAGACCCGCTGATAACCGGCCATGACGCACCTGGATTTTGACATCGCCATCGCCGGCGGCGGCATGGTCGGCGCCTCGCTGGCGCTGGCCCTGCGTGGCAGCGGGCACCGTATTGCCTTGATCGAGCCCGTAGTCCCGGGGCAACCGGCCCAGCCAAGTTACGATGATCGCGGCATCGCACTTTCGCTGGCCAGCGTGCGCGTGCTGAGGCACATCGGCATCTGGGACCAGGTGCGCCGATCAGCCACGCCCATCCGTCAGGTGCATGTCTCCGAGCAGGGGCGTTTCGGCTGCGTGCGCATGGACGCGGCGCGAGCTGGGACGGAGGCGCTAGGGTATGTGGTGGTTGCGCGTGAACTGGGTGCGGCATTGTGGGCATGCCTGCGCGCCGCCAGCGACATTACCGCGCTGTGCCCGGAGTCCGTGACACAGGTGGAGCAGCGCGCCGATTCCATGCTTGCGCAATGCAGCGTCAGCGGCCGCCTGCAATGCCGGTTGCTGGTGGTGGCCGATGGGGTCGAATCCAGCCTGCGCGCGCAGCTGGGAATCGAGGTTGCGCGCCATGACTACC
>CAYMXG010000129.1:0-6794 GCA_964394115.1 uncultured Enterobacteriaceae bacterium
ACGCCGGGGCCAGTGAATCCCTTGGTCGAAGGTTCGAGTCCTTCCGGGCCCACCAAATAAATCTGCAAGCCGCGCGAATTCCTTCAGAACTCGTATTGCAGCGAGACACCAAATTCGGCCGGCGTGCCCGGGAAATCCACGGCCGAACCCAGCGGCGGGTTCGTGAACCGGGCATCCTCGGCCCAAACCAAGTATTCCTCGTCGAAGACATTCAGGCCAAACAGGCTGAGTTTCCAGTGTTCATCCACGGAGGTCCACGTGGCGCGCAGGTTAACCAGGCCCCTGGCGTCCAGGTGCGCCCCGGGCTGATTGGTCGCATATACGAAGCGGTCATCCGTGTATTGATAGTCCACACGCAACGACAGGATTCCCATGCTCGCAAGTGGCCACTCATACTGCGCCCCAATGTTCCAGGTCCACTCGGGCGTCATGGGCAATTCATTTCCCGGATCAACGCCCGCCAGGATCGCCTCGGGATTCAACTCCTCGAATTCGCCGTCCATGTAGCCCAGTGACGCGTTTATGTCGAGGTGATCCATCGGTCTTCCGAACAACTCGACCTCGAAACCCTCGATCTCGGCCTCCCCGGCGTTCTTGATGTCGAAGAAACCGCCCAGTAACACCTGTATTTGGAGTTCGCTGTAGTCCGTGTTGAATGCGGCGGCATTCAATCGCAACCTGCGATCGAAAAATTCGCTCTTCAGGCCGAACTCGTAGGTCGATGCCTCCTCCGGGCCGAAGCTGCCAACCGGTGCCGTCACGGGGCGGCTGGCAAATCCGCCGCTGCGGAATCCCTCGGAATAATTCATGTACAGCATGACGTCGTCAGTGGCCTGATAGTCGAAGCCAACACGGGGATCCACGGACGTCCAGTTCTCCGATTCTGAGGTCTGCAATACCGGAACGTTGCCGATGGGGAACAGCGGATGATTCGGGATGGTGTTTTCCACGACGAAGTCATAGCCCTGGGTCTTGTCGTCCCGGGACCAGCGCAAACCGGCATTCACAGCCAGGCGTTCCGTGAAGTGAAAGGTTCCCGACGCATACAGCGCCATGGATTCAATTTCCGGGAGGATGCGTTGTGCGCTCGCCACGCGGAACCTCCGGTCCAGGGGCAGCGGCTGGTCCACGACCATGGGCGCGACCGGCAGGATTACCGGACCGCCCGGGAACAACGGCACGAGCACCGGTGCGAACAACACGCCGCCCGGACCGGTGGTGCCGAGCCCGATGCGATTGGTCTGGTCGATGTCTTCGTGGAAATAGAAAAACCCGGCCAGCCATTCCAGCCGATCATCCGCCAGTGTTCCGGTGAACTGCAATTCCTCGCTGATCTGATCCTGTTCTGTGGGCAACTCCAGATCGTACATGGCGTAACGGGAGGCATCGAAATCCCCATTGCTGAGGGCATCCATGTTCCGGTACGCCGTGATGGACTTGATCTGCATCGGACCCGCGTCCCAATCCACCGTTGCCGAAATCCCGTACACCTCGAGATCATTTTCAAGCGGCTGCGACGCATTGGTCTTGTCGAAGTCGGTGCTGATTTCCGCACCCCATGCCGCAGGCACCGGAATGCAGAACGGCGGGCACGGTGAAAACCCGGCCGGGTTGATGGTGCGGAGTAACTGCGGAACCGGGGAATTGTCGCTATTGCTGTAATCGCCGGCCAGAAGCACGCTGAAATTTTCCGTGGGCATCCAGTTCACCACGGCACGCACCGCATCGGTATTCACATCGCCCAGTTCAGCACCGTCCGACAGCCGGTCCACCCTGCCATCCTGTTCCTTGTGCAGATAGGTGATACGTCCCGCCAGTTCTTCGCTGCCCAGCGGACCCTCAAGCATGACCTTCCCTTCAATATGATCGCGGGAACCGCCGGTGAGCAGCGCGCGGCCGTGGAACTCACCGCTGGGCATCTCGGAGACAATGCTGATGGCGCCGCCGCTGGTGTTGCGGCCGAACAATGTGCCCTGCGGACCACGCAGTACTTCCACCCGCTCGATGTCCACCAGGTCGAAAGTGTTGCCGGTCGTCCGTCCCAGGTACACGCCGTCCAGATACAGACCCACCGGCGAATCAAACGCCGCGGTGTAGTCATTGACGCCGATCCCGCGGATATAAAAGAAACCATCGCTGCCACCCGCGTAACCCTTGCCGCCGGTGACATTCGGCGCCTGATTTGTGACATCCAGTGCCGTGGTGACGGAGCGGCTCTCCAGCATCTCGCTGGTCAGTGCAGTCACCGCGAGCGGCGCATCCTGCAGGCTTTCCTGTGTCTTGCGCGCGGTCACCACGACTTCTTCCAACCCCACCGGTTCCTGCGCGCCGACATTGAATGGTGCGGCGGCCAGCACAGCCAGCAGGGTTGGAAGTGCGGTGCGGGGCAATCTCTGCATGAGAACCACTACAGGAAGGGGAAATGGACAAATTGCAGGAACGAGTGTTCCTCCGACGTCGCGGTTTCTCATGAGACTTGGCACCCCCGTGGTCCAGTTGAAGGCAAAAATTCTAGTCACCCGGAATCACTGAACAATTACCGCATTGGTGGAAACCCATAAGCTGCACTTATGTTTGGATCCAGGGTCGGGGGGCTGGCAACGTTCCATGTGGAGACGGCATTTCAGCAGTCGGGGCCGCTCGTTTACGCCCCCGGTGTGCTCACCTATACTGCGCCGGTCACGGAGATCGCCGCTCGTTACCTGTAACTGCCCATGGAAATCAATCAATTAAGACACTTTCTTGCGGTCTATGACAACCGCTCCATGGGCCGGGCGGCCAGACATCTGGGCATGACGCAACCGGCGTTGAGCCAGAGCATCCGACGCCTCGAAGAAGTCTTCGGGGTAAAGCTGTTTGAGCGCACGGCGCGCGGTGTCGTGCCGACGCAGTTCGCCGATGTCTTCGTGGCGCGTGCGCGCAATATTTCCCTGGAAGCACGCGGTGTGATCGAGGACATCGACGCCCTGCGCGGCCTGGAACGGGGCCACCTTGTTATTGCTGCTTCGCCCGGACCCAGCGCCAGCATCGTCCCGGAATCGGTGAAACGGCTGCATCGAGTCCGTCCGAACCTGCGCATCAAGGTCATCGAGGGAACCAGCGACAACGTCATCTCGGCGGTATGCGATGGCGATGCCGACATCGGCATCCTGCCGGAATGGAAAACCAGGAAGGATTACGAGCTGGCCGGCGAACCTCTCATGTACGGAATGATGGTAGTCGTGGCGGGCAGGTCCCATCCCCTGCTCAAATCGAGGAGCATTGGCTGGAAGGACGCGCTTGCATGCGCGTGGCTGCTGGCGCCCAAAGGAGACCTTCTGCGCCTGAGTTTCGAGGATATCCTGAAGCGCCTGGACCTGGATTTACCCGCCAACCATGTCGAATCGGCCTCCGCATCGGTGATCAAAAACCTGTTGAGCAGCGGGGAGTACCTGAGTTTTCTCCCCAGAGACTTCATCATCAACGAGGAACGGGAGGGAACGCTGGTGCCGGTCCAGATTTCCGGGTGCAACACCTGGAAAAGGGACCTGTACATCCTCTATCGCCAGAAGGAAGTGCTATCGCCCGCGGCCACGGCCCTGATCAAGCAACTGCACAGCGCCACTGCAGACCTGGCGCGTGAGGTCGGCTGGATTGATGTCCCGGCACGCCACAAGCGCGGCCAGATGACTGAGGGAAAAAAGAAGCGCTGAGTGCTGCCCGGAAGGCCCGCGTCACTAACCGCCGGATTGCAGGCGTTCTGCCGCCTCCCGCACCAGGTCTGCGTCCACTTCATGCTCGTCCGCGGCACGCTTCAGGTCGTCATCCTTGGGCTCCGGCCCGGAAACATAGGGCGCCTGGACCGGCGACCATCCCTCCTTTCTGCGCAGCATGACCTGCACTGCATCCGGCCTCGAGTAATGGCCGAGCGTATCGCAGATGGCCTTGAACACTTTGACATGAGCAGCGGCGCAGTCCGCGTACACCATCCGGCTGCCCTCCACCGGCGCCACCAATGGAATGCCCAGCGGGCCGACGATCTGGCTGCCGCCGCGGGACCAATCGATGTGCATCTTGTCGCGGAACGGGAAATCCGCGGGCACATCCTTTGGGTCCAGGAACCCGCACGCGCATATCACGTGGCAACCCGCCTCGAATGCATGGGCGCGGGTGACAAAATGTCCCCAGAAATCCCCGGAATTGTTCCACTCCTGCAGCCGCGGCCCGGTATGGATCGCGAATGCTCCGGGATAGGCTGCAATGTGAATGTCCTCCGCCATGCCGATCATTGCGGCACGCAGCGACGTTACCGCGTTCTCTCCGCAAATCAATCCGCCGATGCGGCCGATATCCGTGTCGTAGACCACGAGGTCGCTGGCGTCGCCCGCACCCCAGAACATTCTTTCCACGAAAGTGGGAACCAGTTTGCGATGGCGTCCCATCAGTGAACCGTCGCGGGAGAAATACAGCAACGTGTTGTAGATGGTACCGACGCCGGGGCGGGGATCCATCTCATTGCAACCCAGCACGCAGTACATATTGGCGCGCCGAAGCGCATCGCCGATCCGTTCCGTGTGCTCGCTGGGCACGAGCAGCGCCGCGTCAAAAAATCGCCGGCGCACGTCGGCCCAAAGCTGGATGTCGCTGTCCCAACCCTCGGTCCAGTACGGATAGCCTGCCAGCCAGACCTCCGGAAACACGATCAATTGCGCGTGATTCGCGGCGGCCTCGGCAATGGCTGCGCAGGCCCGGTCCACGGAGGCATCCAGGTCCATGAATACCTGGGAGATCTGGGCTATGCAGACCCGTACGCTTTCGTGTCCTCCCAGGACTTTCTTCGGCGCTTTGGATTTTTCTTTTGACATTTGATTACCCCCGCTTATCAGAGTCTACAGCATGGGTTACGGCCCATCGACAACGGGCTCCGCGCCGTCGCGCAACCATCTCTCACACCCAGGCCTGGATGACATAGTCGAACGGAATCTGCGCGCTCAACAGATCGACCCTCTGCAGCATTATCTCGAACGCGTCGCCCTGGCGCCGCAATTCATGGGCGTAGCGGCCCGCGAATTGGCGCTGCTGGTCGCCGCGCACTTCGGTCAGCAGAAAATTGGCGCGCGCAATCAGGACACCGCCGGCGTCCGGCGCGCCCACCCGCACGTTTGAAACGACATGACTGGTGGCCCACTCAACCTGTTGTGACCATGCACGGGGGTGGCCAAGGCGCCGCACCCGTATGTTCATCAGATTGATGTCTTCGGCAAAAATCGACGGCACGCCCTGCCACGTGGTTTGTTCCGGGCGCGCCGGCATCCAGTAAATCCCGCTCCCCGCGAACAACGCCACGTAGTCCGCCCAGCGCTTCGTATCCAGCAGGTCCGCCTGGTGATACAGAAATTCCTCCACGTTTCGGCGCGTGTCCGCATCCGCCGTGCTGCGTGCCATCATGCTGCTTCCATCGGCCAGGCGCGCTTCATTCGGGCTGGCCCCCTGCCTGCGTTCTGCTTTCACAATCCGTCTCCATGATTCATGTATTCGAGCCACGCCCGGTACTGGTTGCGCAATGGCGCTTCCGAACCGGCCTTGCCGATGATCGCGCTGGGTCCATCAATCTCGGCGCCCAAACCGCGATGGAAACTGATCCACTCGCTGGCCGTGGAGGAAACCCCGCGCTGGCAACGGCTCCAGTTCTCCAGGTCGTCGGCGTTGACAATTGTCGCCGGCGAATTTATGAGATTGAAATATTGCAGCGCGTTGCGGTACATGGCCTCCGACACGCCCTTGAGCCGGAAATGCCAGATCTCCGAGATGGTCGAATCCACGGTCAGCGGGCGGATGACCCGCAGTTGCAGCAGCGGTGGCTGCAGGGAAACACCGGGATACAACACCACGTGGTGCACATTGCGCGACAGAATTTCGTCCGCCTTTTTCTTGCCGTACTTTTCGCGCATGACTTTTTCGTATTCGAGCGCATCCGCATCCTTGGGCTGCTCCAGGTAGGCGGCAATCAGGGCATGCCCGTGCGGAAAGTTCCTGGACTCAAGCAGCTCCGCGAACTTGCTTACCGGCAGCGCCAGCGTCGACAGAAACTTGTACTCCGGGGGAGCCGTGCCGGTGGTCTGCTGCAGTTGCTGCTCCACGGCCATTGCCGCCCGCCCCGCGGATTCGTGGGTGATCCCCGCGTGCAGCACGTCCACCTGGTTTTCCATGAACAACTTCCAGTTCGAGCGCTGCACCACGCGATGACACACGGGGATGATCTCCACCTCACCCTCCGGTGACCGATCGCACATATCGTCAAAGCCTGCCCGCGCGCCACCGAGCCAATCCACCAGCGATGGCCCTTGCTCCACCAGCCGCGCGAACACGAAACCGCGGTAGGTTTCCACACGTGCCGCCCGTTTCATGCTGAATTCGGGATCGGTCATTGACATGCGGGTATTGATGTACCCGTCTTCGATCGGCACGCCCAGCAGCCTGCCATTCAGATTGAAGCGCCAGCCATGGTAGGAGCACATGAACTCCCCACCGGTGTTGCCGTCCCTGCGCACGCACAGTTGCGCGCCCCGGTGGGGGCAGCGGTTGTACAGCACCTGGATGGCGCCGGCCTCGTCCCGCACCATGATCATCGGCTGCTGGCCGATCTGCACGGACACATAATCCCCGGCTTTCCTAAGCTGGCTCTCGTGCCCGCAGTACACCCAGGTCTTCTCGAAGATGTTGGTCAGTTCCTGTGCAAATATTTCAGCGTCCGAATAGCAGGTTCGATGCACGCGATCGGGCTGTACCAGTGTGGCGGGTTGCGGTTTCATTGG
>CAYMXG010000130.1:0-6741 GCA_964394115.1 uncultured Enterobacteriaceae bacterium
ATGGTCTTTTCCGGCCATTCATCCGTGAGGCCCATCTTCGCGCCGGCCAGTTGGTCGCCACTGTCCCCCAGCCCACCCTCACCATGGCATGTCAAGCAATGGGTGCGGTACAGGGCTTCGCCTGCCTGAGCGGAACCCCGGCCGGGAGGCAATCCGGTGCCGTCGGGCATGACATCGGTGTCCCAGGCGGCGATCAATTCCGCGGGCGCAGGCCGCCCGAGTCCGGGACCGGAGGGCAAATCAACGGCTGGGGCGTCAATCCCAGTCAGCGTCAATATCAGGAGTGCCGCTCTGCTGCGCCGCCACTTCATCATAGACATGACCCAGGTTGCCTTGCTCGTCCACGGACCAGTTCACAATGCCGTTGTAATGATAGAACCCGTGCCGGCCGCGCTGGTCGATCAACGCCTGACGTTCCGGCTGCACATATCCGGTCTCATCGATGGCGCGGCTCTTGAGCACCGCCGGCGCGCCGCTCCAGCGCCACGGGATCCGGAAGCGGGTAAACGCGCGTGGCAGGATCGGCCCCTGCAATTCCGCTTCGGCCCAGGACTTGCCCGCGTCGGCGGAGACTTCCACTTTTTTTATCCGGCCGCGGCCGCTCCATGCGAGCCCGGTGACCTGGTACAGACCGGGGCCGCCTTTCAGCACCATGCCCGATGAGGGGGAGGTAATCAGCGATTTTGCTTGCATGACAAAACTGAACATGCGCGCGGTGCCGTCCGCCTGCAGATCGGTGTAGCGCGCGGTCTCATTGCGCGCCATGGCCGGTTGATCGGTCAATTCGAGCCGGCGCAGCCACTTCACATTCACCACGCCTTCCCAGCCCGGCAATACCAGCCGCAGCGGATAGCCGTTCTCCGGCCGCAGGCGTTCGCCGTTCTGGTACAGCGCCAGCATGCCGTCGTCCATGATCTTTTCCAGCGGGATGCTGACATGCATGGCAAATGCATCCGCGCCCTCGGCGATCACCCACTGCGCGCCGCGCTTCACGCCGGCCTCCTGCAACAGCACACCCAGCGGGATACCGGTCCATTCGCTGTTGGAGACCAGGCCGTGGAAATAACCCGCCTGTGACTGGGACGGGATCCGGTTCCAGCCCGCATTGCTGTTGCCGCCGCATTCGATGAAGCAGGTCGTTGAACACAGCGGATAACGCAGCAGATCCTGGACGTTGAATGTGAGTGCCCGATCCACGCGGCCATGGATCAACAGCGAGTGCGCGCCGGGATCAATTTCCGGCACGCCATTATGGTGCCGTTCGAAGTGCAGGCCGCTGGGCGTAATCGTGCCCTCGAGCAGGTGCAATGGCGTCCACGACGTGCCGCTGTTGCGCATGACACGGTTTGGCGCGATGAAACGCGCCACCTCCTGCTCGAAGCGGGCGGGCGCACCGTAGGTGGAGAATTCACGTCCCGGTTCGCGCATCCACTGCGGCCGCGCCAGGCCGGGATTCCGTGTGTCATCGACAGACGTCGCCGCAGAGGCGACGGGCAGCCAGGCGGTGGCGCCGAACACCAGGCCGCGCTTGAGCAGCACGCGCCGATCTATCAGGCCGTTGCCGGCGGCGTCCGGTATGCCGGAGTCGGAATCCATAGGCAAACGGTCACTCATGAACCAACCAGAACTTTCGGCGCAATGTTCAGGAATCGTACGCTCACTCCGCCAGCCCTGCCATATCCGCGCGCTGCAAAATAAATACGCCATCGCCGCCGCGCTCAAAATCGGGCCAGACAAACGGCAACCTTGGGAACGCGCGCATCAGCGCGCGGCGGCCGGCGCCCACCTCCACCACCAGGATGCCGCGTGCGGTCAAATGCCTGGCCGCCTGCGCCAGCAACCGCCGCACCACATTAAAACCATCGTGGCCACACTCCAGCGCCATGCGCGGTTCATGGGCATACTCCGGAGGCAGCTTGCGCCAGGTCCGTTCCGGTACGTAGGGCGGGTTACAGACGATGATGTCGTAGGTCCGGTCAGCCAGGGCCGAAAAGATATCCGAGCGCAGGCAACGCACCCGTGATGGCAACCGATGGGCCCGGACATTCTTCCGCGCCACTGCCAGCGCGTCCGGGCTGACATCCACAGCATCCACGCTCGCCTTCGGGAAGGCATGGGCACAGGCAATGGCAATGCAACCGCTGCCGGTGCCGATGTCGAGGATGCGGCGCGCGCGACCCCCGGGCAGCCACGGCGCGAAGCGATCGAGGATCAGTTCCGCGATGGGGGAACGGGGGATCAGCACACGCTCATCCACGTAAAACGGCAGGCCCGCGAACCAGGCCTCCTGCAGCAGATAGGCAACCGGGCGGCGTTGCCGGATACGACGCCGGATCAGTTCAGTGAGTCGGGCGCACTGCGACTTTGACAACGGTTTGTCCAGCGCGTCGGGCAGGCAGTCAAACGGCAGTCCCAGGGCCCGCAACACGAGGAACACCGCGTCATCACGGGGATTGTCCGTGCCGTGGCCGTAGCTCAGCCGCGCCGCGCGGAATTTACGTTCGGCATGGAATACCCACTGCCGGGGAGTCGCCGGTTCGCCGGACTTAGGCGTGCTGCTGACGGACCGCGCGGCGCGGGCCACGGGTCAAGTGAGCGGCTGGTAGCCGGGGATGGTATTCAGATCAATTTCATCGATCTGCTTGGGTGCCAGGTACTGGCGCGCGTATTTCAGGTACACCTGGTCGTGCATGAAGACATCGAACAGGTCCGGGTCAATATGGTTCTCCAGCTTCATCCGGCCGAGGATCTTCAGCGACTGGGACAGGGGCATGGCCTTCTTGTAGGGACGGTCATTCGCGGTCAGCGCCTCGAATACATCGGCAATCGCCACCATGCGCGCCGGGATGGACATCTGGGCGCGGGCCAGTCCATGGGGATACCCGGTGCCATCCATCTTTTCGTGATGACCGCCGGCATATTCGGGCACACGCCGCAGGTGTTTTGGATAGGGGAGCGATTCCAGCATCTTGATGGTGACCGCCACATGGTTATTGATGATCTGCCGCTCGCGGACACTGAGGGTGCCGCGGCCAATCTTCAGATTCTCCAATTCCTCGCGCGACAGCAGCGGTTCGCCGACACCCTCGGGTCCCACCCACTGGGTGCGGGAAATCTGGTCCAGGCGCTGCAACTGCTCATCCGCCATCTGTTCACCGCCGATATTGCTGCGCCGGATAAAATCCCGATCCGAGACCAGAAGCGCCAGGGCCTGCTGTAATTCCGCATCGTCCCGCAACAGGGATTCGGGATTGCCGCCGAGTTCCTGCAACCGGCGCTGCAGGGTTGCAATCTGGGCATCGCGTTTCAGCACCTCGAAGCGTGCGTCAACCAGGTGAATGCGGTCGTAGATGGTTTCCAGCTTGGTGCCCTTGTCGACCACGAATTCCGGCGTCGTGATCTTGCCGCAGTCATGCAGCCAGGCGGCCACCTCCAGTTCATACATCTCGATTTCGTTCATGCTGAAATCGCGCAGCGGGCCGGTGGTCATGCGACAGGCTGCCGCCGCCAGCATGTTGGTCAACACCGGCACGCGCCGGCAGTGGCCTGCCGTGTACGGTGATTTTTCGTCGATGGCGTTGGCGATCAACTGGATCAACGAGTCGAACAGCTTCTTTTGCGCGTCAATCAGGCTGCGGTTGGTAATGGTGACCGCGGCCTGTGACGCCAGGGATTCCACGAAGCGTTGATCCAGCCCGGAAAACGGCATGACCTCGCCGGAACCGGGTTGCTTGGCATTTATCAGCTGTAATACGCCGATGATCTCGTTTTCGTGATTGCGCAATGGCACGGTGAGAAAGGACTTGGAGCGATATCCCGTCTTCTGGTCGAAACTGCGCGTGCCGGAAAAATCAAACTCATGGCTGGCATAGGCATCTTCAATATTTACCGTATCGCCGCTGATGGCCGCCCAGGCCGCCACCATGGTGCGGTTGGGGCGACCCTCGGCATCGTAAAGGGCAAGCGGATAAAACGTGATCTCCTCGCCACTGGTGCCGCCACGATGAATGCCCAGTGAACGATTGACCATTATCTCGAAGGTGAGACGGTTGTCCTCGGTGCGGGTGTAGAGCGTGCCGCCGTCCGCCTTGGTGATCTCCATTGCTTTCAGCAGGATCATCTCCAGCAGGCGGGAGTGATCCTTTTCCGCCGACAGCGCGATGCCAATGTCGGTCAGCTCCTTGAGCAGGCCGGTGAAATCGGAGGAATTGATGGTCATGGTTCCGGTTGCGGACTTTCACGCGTAAATGTGCGCGCCATTCTAGCAGGGTGATACACATCCCGGTCCTGCAGCACCCGGTCAACAGCGCGAGGCCGGGGCGCAGTCACCGCGGCGCCGGTAATCAGCGCGGGGAAGCCAGCAGCAGGGCGTTCAACCGCTGCACGAAGCCGGCCGGGTCGGGAAGCTGCCCGCCTTCGCTCAACCGCGCCTGGTCAAGCAGCAGTAGTGCCCACTCCCGGAAGCGTTCCGGATCGGGCTCCTGCTCAACGCGGCCGAGCAGGGCATGCGACAGGTTCACCTCCAGCACCGGCTTTTGCTCGGGAACCTTCTGGCCCGTGGATTCCAGGATGCGCTGAAGGTGACGGCTCAATTCCTGTTCCTCCATCACCAGGCAACAGGCGGACGTTGTCAGCCGGCGGCTGCTGCGCACATCCTTGATCTGATCGCCGAGGGCAGCGCGCAGCCGCTGGATCAATGCGTCCTGTTCGCCGGACGGCGGTGCGGCCGCTGCCTCTGCTTCCGCACCCGGTTCCAGATCCCCCTTGGCCACGGAACGCAGCGGCAGCCCTTCAAACTCGGCCAGATGCATTACCACCCACTCGTCCACAGGATCCGTGAGCAGCAGCACCTCGATATTTCGCGCGCGCAATGCCTCCAGGTGGGGGCTGCTGCGCGCCGCGGCCAGGTGGTCTGCAGTCAGGTAGTAGATGTATTTCTGGCCCTCCAGCTTGCGCCCGGCATACTCCTGCAGTGAAAGGGTTTGCGCGTCCCCTTCCGTGCGCGTGGAGGAGAACCGGAATAGCCGCGCGATCTCCCCGCGCTTGTCGGGTGCATCAATCACACCCTCCTTCATCACCCGCCCGAACTCCTTCCAGAAGCCGGTGTACTTTTCCGGCTCCTTTTCCGCCATCTCCGCCAGCATTTCCACCACCTTGCGCGCACACCCGGAACGGATGGTGTCAATGGTCCGATCCTGCTGCAGGATCTCGCGCGAGATATTCAGGGGCAGGTCGGCCGAGTCCACAATGCCGCGTACAAAACGCAGGTACGGCGGCAACAACTGCTCCGCATCGTCCATGATGAAAATCCGGCGCACGTACAGCTTGACGCCCCGGCGCCGCTCCCGGTCCCACAGGTCGAATGGCGCCCGTGCCGGAATGAACAGCAGGCTGGTGTACTCCACCTTCCCTTCCACCCGGTTATGGGAATACGCCAGTGCATCCTCGGTTTCGTGCGCCACGTGTTTGTAAAATTCCTGGTACTCGGCTGCGGAAATATCCTTGCGCGGCCGCGTCCACAGGGCGGTGGCGCGATTGACCGTCTCCTCGCCTTTTTCCTCCTTGTCCTCACTGTCCATGACGATTGGCAGCGAGATATGGTCTGAATACTTGTGCACGATTGACCGCAGGCGCCAGCCGTCCAGGAAGTCATCCTCACCCTCGCGCAGGTACAGCGTGACACGCGTGCCACGGCGCGGGCGGTCGACGGTTTCGACGCTGTAGTCGCTTTCACCGGCGGAAATCCAGCGCACGCCCTGCTCGCGCGGCGCACCTGCGCGGCGCGTGGTTACTTCAACCTTGCCGGCGACGATGAATGCGGAATAGAAACCGACCCCGAATTGACCTATGAGGCTGGAGTCACGCGCCTGGTCACCGGTGAGGGACGCGAGGAACTGGCTGGTGCCGGATTTGGCGATGGTTCCCAGGTGATCAATCACCTCCTCCCGGGACATGCCGATGCCATTGTCGACGACACTGATGGTGCGTTGCTCGCGGTCGAATTCGACGCGAATGCGCAGGTCGGGCTCGTCTTCGTACAGGCTCGCATCCTGCAGGGCAAGAAAACGCAATCTGTCCGCCGCATCCGAGGCGTTGGAGATTAACTCGCGCAGGAAGATCTCCTTGTTGCTGTAAAGCGAGTGGATCATCAGATCCAGCAGCTTTTTGACTTCGGTCTGAAACCCGAGAGTTTCCCGATTGCTTTCAATGCTCATCAATACCGCTCCCTGTTATTAGGTATGCTCTGAATTAGTCCATCCTGGACTTTTCAGAGAGCCGCAGAAAATTGCTCCTGCATTTTCTGCATTTCCACCATCCATGGCGGTCAGAAAGCAAAAAGCCATACGTCCGTGTACAGCGGGAACCCCTGAACCTGTTCAGACGTTCCCATATCCGCCGGATGCAAAAGGTCGGGGCGCCAGGTGGCAAATTCAAGGTTGCCACGTAATCGTTGCGTTTGCCACGACGCGGCGACGGCGCGATAATTCCGTGTCACCCATGTCAACCCACCCGACCAGTTCACGCTGATGCAGGCCAACGGTGCCGGACCCCGCGCGCTGGACCGTGCATTCACCCAGGCGCAGGTTCGCCAGGCGCTGTTTTACGTGTTTTGCAGCGCCATCCTCACCCTACCCGCTTGCGAAACCGCTTCCTTGACACGGCCGGACGCGGCCGTGCCGCTGGAAGAGATCGCCAGCCTGACGCTGCAGGCGGATCAGGCCTACCAGGGCGAGGACTGGC
>CAYMXG010000131.1:0-2003 GCA_964394115.1 uncultured Enterobacteriaceae bacterium
CTTTCGCGGGGGC
This sequence comes from uncultured Enterobacteriaceae bacterium, assembly GCA_964394115.1. GTDB lineage: Bacteria > Pseudomonadota > Gammaproteobacteria > Eutrophobiales > Eutrophobiaceae > 2-02-FULL-61-13. The sequence continues at coordinate 14 of CAYMXG010000131.1, forward strand.
GACATACTTTCGCGGGGGCGACATACTTTCGCGGGGCGACATATTTTCGCGGAGGCGACATACTTTCGCGAGGGTGATGTTCCTTCGCCGGGATGACGGACCGCTTCAAATTTTGTGCAGCGGTTCCAGCTCGCTGCCCGCTGCATCTGGCCGCGACTGATTGGCCTTGCCTTCGGCAACAAAGGCCTCCCACAAGGCAGCACCATGCCACTGGCCGGCATGACGTCCGTACAGATGCAGGTCCAGCATGCGCAGGTGTTCCGCCAACACGGTGCCGCACCGGGTCGCAATCTCACCCAGGCTGCGCGGGACATGCGCCTGCCAGCGCATACCGGCCCAACGCAGCAACCCTTCCTTGGTGGCGACGGCATCATTGCGCCGGCAGGCCTGCTCCAGATCACGGCGCACCTGGCCCATGCGCTGCACGCGTTCATCCCCCTGCGCCGGCGGCGGGCGGCGCGAGCGCCACCAGGCCAGCGCCGTTACCAGCCACAACAAGGCCAGGGCGGTACTGATCCATTGCCACAATGTTGATTCAGCCAGCGTTGCGGGAGCGGCCGTTCCGGTTTCCGGCGGCGCCGAGCCTGGAATGGTGGACGGCTCTGCGCCGGATGCGGATGGCGCCGCTGCTGCCGGCGTGCCGCCCGCCCCAGCCGACGAAAGCACGACGATGCGCTGCGCCGGAAGCCCGGCTAACTCCAATTGATCGCGCTGGGTGTTCCACCACGGGATGCGAACGGCGGGCAACTCGAATTCCCCGGGCTGGTTGGGAATGATGGCCACCTTTTCGATCCGCGTGCCGACCGTGCCGTTGGCGGATTTGGCATCGGTCAACTGCGCCTGGTCCGGATAGGATTTGAATGTCGCCGGCACCCACGCGGGAAGTTCCGGCAGCTGACTGGCGGTGAGGCCGTCCGCGGTTAATGTCAATGTGCGCGTTATCGGCTCTCCGACCCGGAACGTGGGCGGGTCACCGGACCATGACTGGGCCAGGGTAAGGCTGCGCGCCGGCAGCCAGGTATTCATGTCGTGTCCCTCAGGTTTGGGCCGGACCTCCAGTTCCACGGGGGCTGACTGGCGCACGATCATTTCCGGGCGCCGCCCGAAGGGATCCAGCATCGAGAACGGGCTCAAGCCAGTCTGTCCGCGAAAGGTCAATGGACCAACCTTCAGTACGCCGCTGGATTGCGGGTAGATGGCATAGCGCCGTTCCACCACCTGGTAGGGACGGCCGTTGACCCGGGTGTCGTACAACGCATCCTCGCCGATGCGCTCCATGATCGCATCGCCCTGTTCCACCCCGGGCTCACTCAAAGTCGCATTGGACGTGGGGAAGGCGCGAAACAGGCGCACCTTGTAGACAATCTGCTGCTGCACATAGGGTTGCAGCGGCTGCGCCTCCACCTCCAGGAACACCTCCCCGGATTCCGCGGCCTGCTTGCCCGGCGGCGGAACCGCCCCCAGCGTCACATCGACAGCTCCGGGTTGACTGCGATCACGGCCAAATGTAATGGCCGGAATTTCCAGCCGGCCGGTGCGGCGCGCCAGCACGGTCAAGTTCCAGGTCTTGGTGCTGCTGGCCTTGCCATTGATGATGCTGATGCTGCTGCTCTGACTGGTGGAGAGGATTTGCAAGTCGCGCTCCAGCGGCGAGAAATCCGGTTCATCGTCCACGCCGGCGTCCGCCTCGAAGACAATCTGGAACGATTCGCTGAGTGAAACGGGGTTGCGATCCGTGCGCATACTTATCTGGGCCGCCCACAGTGAGTGTGCGAACAGCAGCAACACCACGGCCGTCAATGCCGGGCCAATGCGGCGGTCATTCACCATGTCTTGCCCCCTGCCGGCTTGGCGCCCGATTGCGCGCGCCGCACCTGGTACTGGTATTGAAACTTGCGCCGCAACAGGCCGCCGGGATCATCCGGGATGCGCCGCAGCCATTGTTCCAGTGCCTGTTGATCCTCGTTGATGGGCGCATCAGCCGCTTGGC
>CAYMXG010000131.1:2103-6701 GCA_964394115.1 uncultured Enterobacteriaceae bacterium
GCACCAATTCGCGATTGAACTTCGCATCCTCATGATCCGGATGCAATGTCAACGCCTGATCATATGCGGCCACGGCCTCCGGGAACTGCCCCATGCGCGCCAGCGCATTACCGCGGTTGTACAGGTCATCCGCGTCACTGTGTTTTTCCAATGCATCAATGGCGCCTTGATAGTCGCCGGACTGGTACTTCGCCGCACCGCGCCAGCGTGGATCCCGGAACAAATCCGCGGCGCGCGCAGCGTCACCGTCCTCCAGCGCCCGCTGGCCCTGTTGATCGGCACGCAGCCACAGGTCGGTCCATTCCATGGCCTGGGCCGGACGCGGCAACGGCAACGCCGTCAGCATCAGCGCCAATACCAATCCACGCCGGAAGGCCAGCGCGGCCAGCGGCAACAACGCCAATACCAGCCAGGGTCCCTGATCGCGCCAGATATCGGCCTGCAGTTCCGTCGCCTGTGTCTCCGACTCCGACGGGCGCCGGTCGAATAATGCGTTCAGCGCGTTGACGTCGGTGTCATCCACGGCGATGCGCTGGTACGCGCCGTTGCCGGCCGCAGCCAGTTGCTGCAAGGGCGCGTCCTCCAGCGCTGGTATCACGATCTCACCGCTGTCATCCTTCAGGAAGCTGCCATCCGGCAGCGGCACCGGCGCACCCTGCTCGGTTCCCACCCCCAGTACGGAAACCCGATAGCCCTCGTCGCGCAGCATGGCGGCCCCCTCGACGGCGGCCTTACCTTCCGATTCATCGGTGATGAGCAACACATCGCCGTGCGTCAGTCCGGCCTGACGCAGCAGATCCCGCGCCCGTGCCAGACCCGCAGCCGCGTGATTCCCCGGCATCGGCATGATGGCCGGGGTCAGCGCCGGCAACTGGGACAACAGGGTGGCAGCGTCGTCGGTGAGCGGCGCGACGGTGAAGGCATCGCCGGCATAAACGACCAGTGCCGTCTGCCCCTCCCGCCGCAGCCGCAGCAAATCGGCAATCTTGAAACGCGCCCGCTCAATGCGGCTCGGCGCCACGTCCGTGGCGTTCATGGAGCGGGACAGGTCCAGTGCGATCACCAGCGCCTGGGTGGAGCTGAACACCGGTTGCGGCAGCCGGTTCCAAGTTGGTCCGGCCAGCGCCAGCGTCGCCAGCATCCCGGCCAACGCCAGCGGCCACAGCGACCGGCGTTCGCGCGCGGACTGCTCGCCGATAAGCACATGGGGCAGGAGTGCCGGGTCACAGACCGCCTCCCACCCGCGGCTGGAACCGCGCCGCCGCCACAAATACCAGAGCAGCAACACCAGCGGCAGCAACAATGCGAACCCCGCCGGCCGCAGAAAATGAAAATGTTGCCAGTCGATCATTCGGTCACGCCACGCAGCCGGGCCCACACCAGTGCACCGCTCAACAGCAACGCGCACAAAAGCGGCCAGTGAAACAATGTGGTTTGCGGCCGGAACTGCCTCGGATCGGAGGCGGCCGGTTCCAGCTTGTCCAGCAACCGGTAGATTTCCTCCAGTTCCTGCGTATCCCGGGCGCGGAAATATTTTCCGCCGGTCGTCTCCGCGATGGCGCGCAGCGTATCTTCATCCAGGTCTGCCGCCGGATTGATGCGGCGCAGGCCGAAAAGATTCCGCACCAGCATGGCGTCCGCCCCGACACCGATGGTGTATATGCGCAGCCCTTCCTTCGCTGCCAGCTCCGCTGCCTCCTGCGGCGCGACGGCGCCGGCGGTATTCGCCCCGTCGGTCAACAGGATAAGGACCCGGTCACCGCTCTTCTTTTCGCGCAGCCGTTTCACCGCCAGCCCAATCGCATCGCCAATGGCGGTGGCCTTGCCGGCCAGGCCAATCACCGCCTCGTCGAGCAGTGTCCGGACCGTGGTGCGATCAAAGGTCAGCGGCGCCTGCAGGTAGGCCTGCTCACCGAACAGGATCAGGCCGATGCGATCACCGATGCGGCGCGCAATGAAGTCTCCGGCGACCCACTTGGTTGCCGTCAGGCGATTGACGGTCCGGCCGCGGATCTCGAAATCCTCCTCGTCCATGCTGCCGGACAGATCCACCGCCAGCAGCAGGTCGCGGCCACTGACCGGGAGATCCACCGGATCCCCCAGCCACAGCGGCCGCATCGCGGACAGGATCAAGGCCAGCCACGCCATTAGCGCCACGCACCAAAGCAGACGCCAGCCCCTGCGCGCACGGCTGAGGGTGTTCGCCTCGAAGGCGAAATCTCCCAGGTTCGGGACGCGCAACGCGGCATCGCGGGGTGGAGGCGCCGGCGCCAGAAAGCGCCGCAGCAGCCAGGGCAGCGGCAGCGCCAGCAACAGCCATGGCCATTCAAACTGGATCATGTCTCACACCCGCCGCGCGCCGGCTCACAGCCTCAAGCCAGGTTGCGCACAAATCCAGCACCGGGTCCAGTTCCTGGCGCGAGACGCCGGGCCGATACGGGGCCTGGATCAAGACCCGCCCGGGGCCGCGGCAAAATTCGCCTCCACCGCGAACCTCATCCAGAAATTGCAGCCAGCCGTCACCGGTGAGACCGGCCACCTGCCGGCGCGGAAACAGGCTGATACACACGCGGCGCAGCAGCGCCGAAAGTTCCGCCGCCAGCTGAGTGGGTGCAACGGTCGAATCAGCGCGCAATCGTGTCAACTCCAGTCTTGCCTGCGCCACAGCGGATCGTTTGCGGCCTGCGCGCCGGTACCACCACGTGGCGCACACACAGGCGATGACCATGACGGCCAGCAGCGCCCACCAGCCGGGCGCCGGCGGCCACCACCCCGGTGGCGGCGGCAGATGAATATCGCGCAGTGGCAACTCAGCCGGGTTCATCGTGGCCGCGATCCCGATCGCAAACCTTCACGCAGGGCCGTGGCCGGATCCTGCTGCGTGCAGTAACGCAACAGATGCAGGCCATGCTGTTGCGTCAGTTGCTCCAGTGCCGACTCCCGCGCCGCGAACCGCTGCGCGTATTCCTGCGCCTGATTGCGATCAAAGGTGTCCAGCAACAGTTCGGCGCTGCCATCACTGACGCGATAGCGGCCCGGCGGCGGCAGGTCACGCTCCAGCGGGTCATGGATGAATACCAGCACGATCTCGTTGTGCTGCGCGAGCCGCGCCAGTTGCAAGTGGGCGCGTACATCAAGCCAGCGAAAATCGCTGAGCAGGAAGACCAGGCTCCCGGGGCGAACCACGCGCCGCAGGCGTACCAGTGCCCGCAGGCCGGCGTCTGCATCGACGTCAGCGGCAGCGGTCCCGCGCGTGACCCAGGCCGGGTGAGTCACCATGTGGCGGATGAAGCGCAGTACCGCCGGCCGGCCACGCTGGGGCTTGAGTTCATGGTGTTCAGTGTCGGAAAAGATCACGCCGCCGAAACGATCGCCCTGGCCCGCGGCGCCCCAGCCGATCAGGCTGGCCATGTGCGCGCCTGCCACGGCCTTGTAACGGCCGCGCGTGGCGAAAAACATGGAGGGGTGAAAATCCACAAACACGAACACCGGCCGCTCGCGCTCTTCACGAAACATCTTGGTATGCGTGCGCCCGGTGCGCGCGGTGACGCGCCAGTCAATGTTGCGGACATCATCGCCCGGTTGGTAGAGGCGGGATTCACTGAACTCCATGCCGCGGCCCTTGAACGGTGACAGGTAATCGCCGCCCTGGCGGGCCAGGACGCGGCCTTCTCCCAGCACCATTCCCTGCGCCAGGCGGCTCAATTGCACCAGCGCCGGGACGCTGATGCGGACCGGGTCAGACTGGTCTTGCATCACGGGACGGCAATACGGGCGATGAGCTCCGCGATGACGGTATCCGCGGTAACGCCTTCCGCCTCGGCCTCATAGTTAAGGATCAAGCGATGCCGGATGACGTCATGCGCCACGGCCTGGACATCCTCCGGCCCGACGTAATCGCGGCCGGCCAGCCAGGCGTGGGCGCGCGCGCAGCGATCCAGGTAAATGGTCGCGCGCGGACTGGCACCGTACTGGATCCATTGCGACAGGTCCTTGCCATAGGCGCCGGGATTTCGCGTCGCCAGTACCAGCTGGATGATGTATGCCTCCAGGTTTTCTCCCATATGGATATCCAGCACTTCATCCCGCGCCGCAAAAATCGTCTGCTGACCGACTTTGCCTGTGGCGGCGGACGACTGCTGCGCCTCGCGATGCGCCTCGGCACGCGCCAGCGCCAGGATCGCCTTTTCTTCATGGGCCTCGGGGTAGGTGATCCGCACATGCATCAGGAAGCGGTCCAGTTGCGCCTCGGGCAACGGATACGTGCCTTCCTGCTCGATCGGGTTCTGCGTGGCCATCACCAGGAACAATTCCGGCAGGTGCCAGGTACGGCGGCCGACGGTGATCTGGCGTTCCGCCATGGCCTCGAGCAGCGCGGACTGGACCTTCGCCGGGGCACGGTTGATCTCGTCCGCCAGCACCAGGTTATGAAACAACGGGCCCTGCTGGAAATGAAAGGTGCCGTCCTGCGGCCGGTAGATCTCGGTGCCGGTCAGGTCCGCAGGCAACAGGTCCGGCGTAAACTGGACACGATGGAAATCGCCTTCCAGTCCCTCGCCCAGCACCTTGATCGCGCGCGTCTTGGCCAGGCCGGGCGC
>CAYMXG010000132.1:0-6662 GCA_964394115.1 uncultured Enterobacteriaceae bacterium
CCGGGACCGGCACCGCCTCGCGGTGCGCCTGTTTACGCGTGCGCCGACGCGACTCTGATCCGGGCCGGCGGTGAAGCCCACAGTTGCAGTCCTGTGTACCCCGGCCTCGGGGCGGGTGCGAGGCCGCTTGCAGGCAATTCGCGAACTGGGCCGCGGCATCGCCGGCGATAATTACGTGGAAATTGAAGGTACGGCACTGGGTGGTCCGACGGTCTCCGGCCTGCTCGCTCGGCGGCCCGATTTACTGGTGGTGGTTGGCGGCGACGGCACGCTCCACGGGTTGTTGGGGAGCCTGTTTGCTCCGGGAACTTCAGGGGCTTCGCCTGCGGTCCTCGCGGTGCCGGCCGGCACCACGAACATGAGCGCGCTGGATCTCGGCGTGCGGGGAACCCCGACGCAGGTATTGAATCGATTGCGCGCCCGGCTGGAACACCAGGGTGGCATGGTGCTGTCCGCCACCTCGCGGCCGGTGATGAAGGTGTCGCGGGCCGGGCTGCCACCGCTGTGCGGCATGTTTTTCGGTGCCGGTATCATCGCCCGCGGTGTCGAGTACTTCACATCCCACATTCGCAACAGCGGGATCACCGGCGAGGTCGCCTCGAGTGTGGTCGTGGCCCGCTTTCTGGGCGCGCTGTTGGGCCGGGATCGCAGCGGGTTGACCGCCCCGGTGGAGGCGCAGATTGAAGGGCTGCCGGGCTGTCCGGGGCACAGGCCCTATGTGGCCATCCTCGCCAGCGTCCTGGATCGGTTGCTGTTGGGTATGCGGCCGTATTGGGGAACCGGGCCGGCTCCACTGCATGTGACCGCTGTGCAGTCTCCTCCCGCCAGGCTCTACCGATCATTGTTGCCACTGCTCCGCGGTCGCGGAGCCGGTTTGCGCGTGGAGCACGGCTATGCCAGCGCGAACCTCGAGTCGTTCTCGATGCAGTTGCAGGGTCCATTTGTGATTGATGGACAGTGTTATCAGTCCGGGGGTGCGACACTTTCCGTCGGCATCGCAGGACATGTGAGTTTCGTGCGCCCATGACATCCACGCCGCTGCCCCTGCAGGAATTACGCGCCACACAGATGGCGGAACCCGTCGCCGCCGAATTCCGGCTCCCATTGGACGCCTTGCAGGCGCGATTTGGCGCCAGCCTGGCAGCGGTGCTGCTGTATGGATCGTGCCGGCGACAACAGGATGTCACTGACGGTGTCGTGGATCTTTACGTCATCGTGGATGAATATTCCAGGGCCTATCCCGGCCGCTGGCTGTGCTGGTTGAATGGCGCATTGCCGCCCAATGTGTTTTACCTGGAAGTGCCGGCGGGGAATGTTCCGCTCAGGGTCAAATATGCGGTCGTATCCAGGGCGGATTTCGAGCGTGGCAACCGGGACGCATTCCACTCCTATTTTTGGGCGCGGTTTTGCCAGCCGGTGACCCTGCTCCTGGTCCGGGACACGCAAACATCCCAATGGATAGCCGGCGTATTGGCGCAGGCCGTATTGCGCTTCCTGGGCGAGACGATTCCGATGCTGGAGGCGCAACCATTCACCGCCGGGGCATTGTGGATCCGGGGTTTTCAACTGACGTACGCCGCGGAGTTGCGGCCGGAAGGGACGGACCGCGCGGAGTTGCTGGTGCAACAGGATGCGGCTTACTACCAGCGGGCAATGATTGCGGCGTCGTCATTCCTGGCGGGGATCAAACCGGCGCAGGGCCATTCCTATCGCGTGGAAGGCAGCGAAGGCGCGAAAAGTGCCTGCCGCCGGGCATGGCGCTGGCGCCGCTGGCTCGGCATTGTGCTGTCGCTGTTGCGGCTGGCGAAGGCCACGTTTACGTTCACGGGCGGCGTGGACTACGCGGCCTGGAAGGTGGAACGTCACACCGGCGTGCATATTCATGTCACGCCGCAATTGCGCCGCTTCCCATTGCTGTTTGGTTGGCAGGTCATGTGGCAATTATTGCGCCGGGGGGCGTTACGTTAGTGCCAACGGCGCATGGGAGAGAACTGAAGTCATGAGTGTTCTCAATCTCGACAAATTGTTTCATCCCGGATCCGTCGCGCTGATCGGGGCCACCGATCGGGCGGGCGCCGTGGGCAAGGTGGTACTGGACAACCTGCTGCGGGGCGGATTCAAGGGTCCCATCTATGCGGTCAATCCGCGCCGCCCGGCCATACCCGGCGTGGCCGTATATGCGGATGTGGCTTCGTTACCAGCCACGCCGGACCTGGCGGTCATTGCCACACCCGCCGCCGCGGTGCCGGGAATTATCACGGAACTGGGACGACGCGGGACCAGCGCCGCCATCGTGCTGGCAGATGGTTTCCGCAATCCGGTTGGCAATTGCGGCAATGACCTGCAAACCGCCATGTTGACTGCTGCCCGTGCCACGGGCATGCGCATTCTCGGGCCCAACTGCATTGGCTTGTTACTGCCGCGCATTGGCCTGAATACCAGTTTTGCCCACGCCCAACCGATCCCAGGGCGCCTGGCGTTCCTGTCCCAATCTGGCGCGCTGTGCACGGCAGTGCTGGATTGGGCCAATGCCCGCGGCATTGGGTTCTCCAGTTTTGTGTCCCTGGGGGACGCGGCGGATGTGGATTTCGGCGATCTGCTGGATTATCTCGGCAGCGATCCGGATACCCACGGCATACTTCTATATGTGGAATCCATCCGCCATGCGCGCAAGTTTCTATCCGCGGCCCGGGCCGCGTCCCGCAACCGGCGCGTGATTATTCTCAAGGCCGGGCGGCAGCCAGCGGGTGCCAAGGCGGCGCTGTCCCACACCGGCGCCATGGTAGGCAACGATGACGTGTTTGATGCCGCCATCCGGCGCGCCGGCATGCTGCGTGTGCAGACGGTAGAGGATCTCTTCAGTGCGGCTGAGACTCTGGCCTTTGCCCGCCCGGTCCGGGGTTCGCGCCTGCTGGTGCTGACGAATGGCGGCGGACCCGGAGTGCTGGTGGCGGATCAGTTGGCGGCCGAGGGCGGCACCCTGGCGACGCTCAAGCCGGAAACCCTCGCCGCGCTGGATGAATTCCTGCCGCACACCTGGTCCCGCGGGAATCCGGTGGACATCATCGGCGATGCCGATGCGAGCCGGTATCGCAAGGCGCTGCGCTTGTTGCTGGCGGCGAACGATTTCGACGCCATCCTGGTCATGCTGGTGCCCACGGCGCTGGTGGATTGCGTGGCGGTGGCCCGCGCCGTGGCGGAGGAGGCGAAGGAGGCCATGAAACCCGTGCTGACCTGCTGGATGGGCGGCGAGACCGTGCGCCCGGCGCGCAAGGTGTTCATGGAGGCGTCCATTGCGGGCTACTACACGCCGGAACTGGCGGTGCGCGCCTTCATGCAGATGGTCGATTATGACCGCAACCAGCAAAGCCTGATGCAAACGCCGGCCTCGACGCCGGAGGCTTTCACGGTCAATGAAGGCGCCGTGCGCAACCGGTTGCAGGCGGCCTTGAACGCAAACCGAATGATGCTGACCGAACCCGAGGCCAAGGCGGTGCTGGAGGATTACGGCATCCCGACGGTGCCCACCCGCGTGGCGGATACGGTCGAGGCCGCCGTCACCGCGGCAACGGAGATTGGGTACCCGGTGGCGCTGAAGATCCTGTCACCGGACCTGTCGCACAAGACCGATGTCGGCGGCGTGCTGCTGGATATCGGCAGCGCGTCCATCCTGTCCGCCGCAGCGGAAGGCATGCTGGCGCGCATCAGGCAGTTGCAGCCCGGGGCGCAGGTGGAAGGTTTCACGGTTCAGCCCATGGTGCGCCGCCCGGGCAATCATGAATTGATCGTGGGCATGGTGGAAGATCCTGTGTTCGGCCCGGTGCTGTCCTTTGGCGCGGGCGGTACCGCAGTGGAAGTCATGCGGGACACCGCCGTGGCGCTGCCACCCCTCAACGACCTGCTCGCGGATCAGTTGATCCACCGCACCCGCATCAGCCGCATTTTGAAAGGTTTCCGGAATAGCCGGGGCGTGGATCTGGACGCCGTGCGCAACGTGCTGCTGCGCGTGTCGCAACTCATCATCGACCATCCGGAAATAGTGGAGCTGGACATCAATCCGCTGCTGGCAGGCGCGGACGGCGTCCTGGCGCTGGACGCCCGCATCGGGGTGCAGCGGGCGCGCATCAGCGGCGCCGAAAGATTGGCGATTCGACCTTACCCGCGCGAGTTGGAGGAAACCGTGACGCTGGATGGTGAAGAATTGCTTATTCGGCCGATTCGCCCTGACGATGAACCAGCCCATCGGGAAGCAATTGCCCGCATGAACCCGGAGGATCTTTACTTCCGGTTTTTCCGTGCCGTGCACAATGTCAGCCATGAGCAACTGGCGCGCTTCACCCAAATAGACTACGACCGGGAGATGGCGCTGATTGCCACGCGGGCCAGGCCGGACGGTTCGCCCGAGACCTTGGGCGTGGTGCGCGCGGTCAGCGATGCGGACAATATCACGGCGGAATTTGCCGTAATCGTGCGTTCCGACTGGCACCAGCATGGCCTGGGACAGGCGCTGATGGAGCGCATCATCCGCTATTGCCGCCGGCGCGGGACGCGGCGTCTGGTGGGCCAGGTGCTGGCGTCGAACACCGGCATGCAGGCCCTGGCGCGCCGTTTGGGTTTCACCAGTTCAGTGCCCAGCGAAGGCGTCGTTGAACTGGAATTGCCTCTGACTATGGGTGGTGGGAAGGAGTAAAATAAACACTAAGGCTGGGGGCATGAACGGGGAAAGGAGAAAGGAATGGTTGAGTTGAGTGTCGTCGGAAAGAAGGCGCCGGAGTCCGCGCCGGCCACGGAACAAGTGCCGTTTCAACCCGCGTCCCTGGACATCTGGGACAAGAAATACCGCCTGAAAAGCAAGCACGGTGAGCCGCTCGATCTGGACATGGACGGAACCTGGGACCGCGTTGCCCGCGCCCTGGCCGCCGTGGAGCAGACCGACAAGGCCCAGGCGTGGTGGTACGGGGAGTTTCTGTGGGCGTTGCGTCACGGCGCCATCCCTGCCGGCCGCATCCTGTCCAATGCCGGGGCGCAGGAATTCAAGCCGGAAACGTCCACCATCAATTGCACCGTCTCCGGCACGATCAAAGACTCCATGGACGATATCCTGGGCCGCCTGCATGAGGCCGGCATGACGCTGAAGGGCGGCAGCGGCATCGGTTATGAATTCTCGACGCTGCGTCCGCGCGGCGGCTACGTCAGCGGCGCGGATGCCTACACCTCCGGCCCGCTGTCGTTCATGGATATCTACGACAGCATGTGTTTCACGATCTCCTCGGCCGGCGGCCGGCGCGGCGCGCAAATGGCCACCTTCGATGTGGGCCATCCCGATGTGATGGAATTCATCCGTGCCAAGCGTGAGGACGGCCGGTTGCGCCAGTTCAATCTCTCCCTGCTGATCACCGACGAGTTCATGCAGGCGGTGCGCGCCGACGAACCCTGGCCGTTAGTTTTTCCGGTGACAAAAAAGGAAGTGGAGAGCGCGGGGATTGATGTCAACAATCCAGCCCAGGTGCACTGGCGCCCATGGCCATTGACGGAAGCCTACGTGCACAATGATCGTGGCGACGTCGCCTGCCGCATCTACAAGACCATTCCGGCGCGGGAATTGTGGGATGCGATCATGCACTCCACCTACGATTTTGCCGAACCGGGTTTCGTGCTCGTCGATCGAATCAACGAATACAACAACAACTGGTTCTGCGAAAACATCCGCGCGACCAACCCGTGCGTGACGGCAGACACGCGCCTGGCCACGCAATTCGGGCTGATTCCCATTGGTGAGCTAATGCGGTCCGGGGCAGACCTGCGAGTGACTGTTGACCAGCGCGGACTTGGGGAGGCAGAGCGCGGGACAGTGACACGTCCCGCCTGTCCGGCGTTCATTACCGCCAGGCAGGCCGAGGTATTTCGTGTGGAAACCGCGGACGGGTATGAAATCAAGGCGACCGAATGGCATGACTTCTTTACGCGGCGCGGAAAAGTGAAGCTCGGGGATCTCAGGCCGGGCGACGAGATACTGATCCAGTCAGGGAAGGGGCAGTTCGGCAGCGATGGCAGCGAGAACCTGGGCGTATTGCTCGGGATGATCACGGGAGATGGGCATTTCACCAGTCGCGGAGCAGGTGAGGAGTCTGCGGTCCTGAACTTCTGGAACGAAGAGCGTGTGCTGGCTCCGGGTCTTTGTTCCTACATCAATACCTTAATCGCCAAGGTGTCAGAATGGCGCGTGTATCAGGTAGCTCCCGTGGCGGTGCCACAACGTAATCACCTGTTTGTACGCTCAATATTGCTCGCGCGTATTCTTCAACACTATGGGTTTACGCGGGAAACGAAGCTCCGAGTCCCCGAAGTCATCTGGAGAGGGTCAGAAGTCTGCGTGCGCGGTTACTTGCGCGCCCTGTTTCAGACCGACGGGACCGTGAATGTATCCACGAAGAGCCAGGCTTGCTCAGTTCGTCTGGCCTCGAGTCATGAACCACTGCTCAAGGAGGTTCAGATACTGCTGGCCAATTTTGGCGTGTATTGCAGCGTCCGGTTGCGTCGCAAAGCCGGGAAGCGTGTGCTTCCCGATGGAAAGGGTGGACGAAAGGAATACGCCTGCAAGAATGATTACGAATTAATTATTGACGGGGAATCTCGCGGTGTCTTCATGCGGGAAATTGGAT
>CAYMXG010000133.1:0-6660 GCA_964394115.1 uncultured Enterobacteriaceae bacterium
ATGGCCGAACCCGAGCCTACACGGACGTACTTGCCGGCGTGCCCGCAAACAGGCGATCGGGTCACGGGACAGGGCGGAGGTCACACAATCTTCACCACCACAAAACTGATGTCGTCCCGCTGCGCCATGCTGCCGCAGAATTCCAGCACCTTCAGTGCTATGGCGGCGCAAATCCCCTGTGCGCCCTGGCTGGCATGTTCGTGCATCACGGCGCCCAGGCGCGCCATTCCGAACGGCTCACCGGTATTGTTGGCCGCCTCCCACAGACCGTCCGTCGCCAGCAGGATCACCTGCCCGGGGCGCAAGTCACCATGCGCATGCACCTGGTACCGTGCGTCGGCGCTGATACCGAGCGGAATATCGGCGCCGTGCAATTGCCGCAGCTCCGCCGCCCCCGGATCCAGCAGCAGGGGTTCCCGGTGACCGGCACTGGACCAGCTTAGCTCGCGGCTGGCGGCATCCACTGCCACCAGCAACATGGTCATGTAGCGTCCGCCGCCGCTGTCCTCCACGATCTGGGCGTTCATGTGATCGAGCAACTCGGAGAGCGAGGCTGCGTCCCGGCAACGACTGCGCAAAATCACGCGGGCCGCAGCCATCACCATCGCCGAGGCAATTCCATGTCCGGACACATCGCCAATGGCAACGACGGCACTGGTATCGGAAAAGGAATTTATCTTCAGGAAGTCGTAGTAATCCCCGCCGGTCTCGTCGCAATAATAGCTGCGCCCGGCCATGTCCAGCCCGGAATAGCGGGGCACCTCCGCCGGCAGCAGTCGCTGCTGCACCTCCATGGCCATGGAGAGCGAGTTGCGCAACTTCAGGTTGTCCCGCAATCCTTCCACCATGTTGTTGGTGGCAAAGGACAGGCGCATGAATTCAGGAAACTCCGTCAACAGGATTTCCTCGTCCAGCTTGCCCTGGCCGATGCGCCGCATGTGCGCGGTAAGTTCCGTGATCGGGCGGGCCACATACAGCGCCAGCAACGTCCCCAGCAGCACGGCCAGCACGACGATGCCGCCCGCCAGCAGCATGCCCTCAACGCGGCCGGCATGGACCGGCGCCAGGAATGCGCGCGCCGGTACGGCCGTGACTACCAGCCAGCGCGGTTGCCCGGGCACCTCAAAGCGGGCCGCGGTTACCAGCACCAGCTCATCGGCGAGTTCGAAATCGCCGCTGAGCCTGGACGGAACCGCAGCGCCCATGAACTTTCCTGCCAGGCGCGGCGCGGTGGCGGCGATGAGCGGATTCACGCTGGCCTGCGCGGTGTGGCGCCGTCCCGTTCCCGGTTCCAGGATCACCTCTCCTGTTGACGTGGCGACCAGCAGCCCACGCTCATCCATGATGTAGACGGCGCCGCCAGTGCCGCTGCCGATCGAGCGCAGGAATGGATCCAGCAGCGCGGCATCCGCGCCGCCGTTGGTGTCAATGCGATCGCGGATGCGATCGTGAAGCTGGTCGAGGTTTTGCCGCGCGAGATTGAGTATGGCGCCGTCGGCGCGCGATTGGAACATCAGCACCAGGGCGACCACGCACGCCAGCACAATGAACGAGAGCAGCAGCGGCAGGGCCACCGGTAACGGCAACCTCTGTATAATGGACTTGATCATGGCGTTCTGTAGTTACCAATGCGTCAAGGGCACCGGGATGAAACTCCGACCCCTCCGGCCCCAAAAACTCAAATCCGGCACCTATTCCGCAGCTGCCAGTTTCTTAATCAACGCCTGGCGCACCGGCTTAACGTCAATCAGCGTGTCGCGCCGATACACGGCCACTTCGTCAGCGGTGTAGGGCCTGAAATCGGCGCGCAGTTGATCGCCGTTCATGGTGATCAGGATCCAGTTCAGCACCTGCGCCAGCTCCGCGTCGCTGACGGGTGCGCCGGAGGCCCCGGGGACACGGGCAATAAAGGAGCGTGAATCGGGATGCTGGGCAAACTCACCGAGATACTCGCGCAGGTCCGGCACCGTTCCTGGAGAGCCATGACCGTCCGGCAGATGACAGGCGGCACAGTGCAGCAGGAAGTTGACCCGTGCCTGTTGTTGCTCCGCGGGTGCCAGGATCGAAGTGTCTACGGCGAGGCTGACCGGGGACGTAATCAGCAACACCACGCCAACCGCCGCAGAATGCGCCAGCCCCATGACGTCACGGCCTCATTTCGTCGCGATGCCGAGGATTACCCCGGTGGTGCAATGGTAAAGCGTGGACGAGGTACCGAGGCACCAGTTGGTGTCATTGTTGGAAAAGGCCCGGTACGGCGGCTTGTCGGATTCATTGCGGTTGCACAGGCAGGCGCCGCAACTGGTTTTCCCGCAGCAATCGTTGTAGGAAATGATGTAATCCTTGTTGTCAGCCGGATTCCGGCAGGTGCCGATCCACGTCATCGGCGCCATCTCCGTGCCCGGCGGGCATGACTTCTGCGTGCCGCCGCAGCAACTGCACAGGAAACCATCCATGGCGCAATGACGCCAGTATTCGCACGTGGTCGGATCGCCGGGATCACCTTCGACCCCGGTGGTCTGCGCCGCCACGCCGCGATCAGTACCGGCGTCGGCGCCATGGCCACCCGCGGCGCGGGCCACGGGCAGCAACGGCATTGATGCACCGCCCACCAGCAGGGTCCCCAGGCCGGTGAGGAAACTGCGGCGCGAGGTGTTGCGCGCCACCCGTCGGGATACCCTTTCAGTAATACTTTCAAGCCAGATCACATTAATTCCCTCCCAAGAACAGCTCGAACGTCACCCCGGCGAAAACCGGGGTCCAGGATAAATTAACGATTCAACTTTTGCTGGAGACTGGACCCCGTGTCGTAGCACGGGGTGACGGAATAACAGATTTCAGCCAAGCCTGCGTTCATTTTCCGCCTGCCTCATTTCGCTGGCTCCGGGTATGCAGATATTCCTGGATCGAGGCAACGCCCTGCTCCTTTGATTCGAACAGACTCTCCAGGTGCTCGCGGGAATTGATGATGCCCATGGACACGATGTTGCCTTGCTCCCCGATGAGCACCGCGTAGGGCAGCTTGCCGACACCATAAGTCAGCCCGAGTATCTCCGAGGAAACATACGGGAATTGACCGAGATCATGTTCGGCCACGAATTTCCGATGATCCTGTTCCTTGCCATCGCTCGCAAGGACGACATCAACCCAGTTGCGCTCGCTGCGTGCCGCGGATCGGATCACCGGCAGCAGTGTCTTGCAGATCGGGCAACTTGGCGAAAGGAAGAACAGCAGTGTGCTGCGCCCGGCGTGCGATACGCCGCCGATGACCACAGCCTGGCCCGACAAATCCACCACCGTCAGTTCCGGCGCCAACTCGCCGGCCTTCACCTTTTTGTTCACCATCAAGGCGCCGGCGGGCGCCACGCGCTCATACAACACGCCCACCTGCCGCACCAGCGCCAGGATCACCAGTCCCATGGCAATCACGACGACCCAGAGCAGCAGGTTGGAGATGATCAATGCATCAGCCATGGGAGGGGCGCAGGTTGGCCAGTCGATCGCGATTGGAAAGCAGTTGATTGCACGCGCTGTACAGCACCACCAGCGTGGTCGCCGCCAGTGCCGCCACCATCCAGTCGAGCCAGCCCGTGGGCCGATTCACACCCGCTGTGGCGGCCAGCGTGGCAATCCCGATGAGCGCGCCATTGCGCAGCAGCAACCATTCAGTCAGGGATTGATTCTGGCCGGGATCGCCACAGCCGCAGTCAATGGAACGGCGGCCGCGCGCCAGGTTGATGCCGATGGCGAGTGTGTAAATTCCCAACATGAAGGTTCCGGCTGTTGCCGCCGTGAAGCGTGCCAACGGCAGCAACAACCCGATGGCGACAATAAATTCCGCCAGCGGCAGTGCCAGCGCCGCCGGGCGCACGAGCAAGCCGGGCAACAATCCATAGGCGCCCAGTGTGGCCTCAAAATGGCGCAGGTCCCGCCACTTGTGCACGCCCGCGGCAAGAAAAACACAAGCCAGCACGAGCGCCGAACCGAGGGACAGGATCGGGTCAGTCATCGGGCGCTTCGAGCGTGGTACGGAGATTTGTGACCGGGCCGCATCAACCTGCCGCCTTAATGGACGGCATGCAGCACCATGGGCATGGACACCGCATGGTCGCCAAACATGCGCAACCATTTGAAGTCATCGGCGCTGTAAACATCCAGTTGATATGCGCCGTTGGTTACCACCAGGTAGGGCTGGTCGCCGGAGGTCACCTCGATGGAGACACCCCAGTTCTTGAGTACGTGGCGCGCACTGCGCTTGCCCGTGGCAACGTCGAACACCCAGACCTCGGGGCCGCCGTTTTTGTGGCTGCCGTTGTATCCATCGGGGTGCATCAACACAAACAGCTTGCCGTTGTTGTGGGCACTGACAATCTGCCAACCACCCGGGCGCCAGTTCGCCCTGCGTTCGGCGTCATCCACCAACGACCAGCGCTTCAGCACCTTCGGCTCGTCGGCGGACAGGTCCACCGGCTGTATATCGCCATGGAAGGTCGGGAAATAGGCAGTGCGGCCAATCATTGTCGGCATCGCAAACAAGGGGTCCTCGTCGGCATTGAAAAACGCCGGTGTGCGCCACTGCTTCGCCACGCCCCCCTTCTCATCCAGCGCGGATACCAGCATGACGCCCTCGCTGCACAGGGACATGAAGTTGCGTTTGCCGGTGGGATAGATCATCGCGCAACCGGCAATGGATACCTCGCCGATGACCTTGCGCGCCGCAATGTCGATGATGGAGACCGTTGCCGCCGGGGAAAAATTGTAGACCGCCAGCCACTGTTCATCGTTCAGCAACTGCAGCGTATTCTTGAACGTCACATATTGCCCGCGCTTGCCGCCGGGCAGCGGTATTTCAGCAATGGGCGCCAGCGTGGTCTTGTCGTGGATGGTGATGACGTCATGCCGCGTGCCACGCACGCGCTGGGAGTAATAGGTCTCCGCCACGTACAATTCGGGCCGCGTGCTGGAGGCGATGAACGAGGCAAACTGCCCGGCGGGAATGGAACCCTTGTAGTTCCGGGTCTCCGCCGCGGCATCGAAGATCACCACCTTGCCGTCGGACAGGGCGTAGAAATTCGTGTCGTGGGCCTGGACCCAGGTGTCCGGCCAGGCGGTGGGCAGTTTTTCCATCACGCCGATGGGTTCCACCGGCAGCTCGGCCGGTGCGGATACCGAGACGGCCAGCAGCGCCAGCCCCAACAATGCCGAACGCTGCATGGCAGCCCGTTACCAGCTGTAGCTGATACTGCCGCCAAACCAGCGCGGCGTGCCGTAGTACTGCTCCGTCATCCCCAGCACGAATCCCAGGTCGAAGGTCTGGACCAGGTATTCCGCGTCGGTGAAATTCTTGACGAACAACGCCGCCTCCCAATGCCCGTCACCGGTCGCGTAACTGACACGCGCGTTGGCCACGATGTAGCCGTCCTCGGTGCTGGGTTCAAACTTGGTCAGGCTGAAGTAATGCTTGGAGCGATGGCGGAAATCCATCTGCACGGCCGCATCGCCGCCAAACACGGGCCACGTATAGCGGGCGAGTCCGTTCAGGGTC
Source organism: uncultured Enterobacteriaceae bacterium (assembly GCA_964394115.1). Lineage (GTDB taxonomy): Bacteria > Pseudomonadota > Gammaproteobacteria > Eutrophobiales > Eutrophobiaceae > 2-02-FULL-61-13. The sequence continues at coordinate 5,546 of CAYMXG010000133.1, forward strand.
CAATGGGGCGCCTGGACCGGCTCGGTATCCTGCTCACCCAGCCCGATGCCGAGATCCACATCGGGGATGTTCGGGTTCACGTAGCCGACGCCAAACTGGAAATCGAGGCCATCCAGCGGTTGTGCCGTCAGGTCCAGCTCGCCACCGTAACTCTCTGCATCCGCATTAAAGATGAAGGTGGACAGCCCGACGATGCGGAAGGCCTGGAAGTCCTTGTAATCGTAATAGAACCCGGCGCCGTTCAATGTCGCCATGCCATTGAACAGGGTCGCCTTGAAGCCCAGTTCATAGGCGTACAGGGTTTCCTGGCCGAAACGCATTATGTCGTTGGTAAGCGGGAGGAAGCCCGTGGGGCAGGCAACCGGATCGGCGCAGGTGATGTCCAGTGGCGAATTGAAGCCGCCGCCCTTCACGCCCCGGTTCCAGCTGGCATAAATCAACAGGTCATCGTTCGGCTTCCAGTCCAGTTCAGCCTTGGCGGACCACAGGCTCCGGTCCTGCACGCCGTCGTAGGTGCCGGCATTGAAAAGGATGTTGGGATTGCCGTTGCGCATGGGCAGACCCGGTTGGAAATCCACAAAGTTGTTCTCGTAATGATGCTCCTTGTTCTCATTGATGTAGCGTGCACCGATGATGCCGGTGAACTGGTCGTTCAGATCGTATTCGGCCTGGGCAAATATGGACCAGCTGCTGACATTGGTCTGGTAGGGATTGTCATTGCCCTGGAATGTACCGTCGCCCTCCCGGGTCGGCAGTACGCCGCTGCCGTCGGTCAGACCGCCAGGTGGCAACCCAAACGCGCCGGCCACGCCGATGAGTGGTGTCTCGGCGCCGTTGGCATCGTTCACCTTCACGTCCAGCAGGTAGAAACCACCGACCCAGCGCGAACGATCCGTCTCGCCACTGAGACGAAACTCCTGGGAGAACTGCCTGGAATCCGTGACCAGGTAGAAATTGAAGTCAGGGAACGGGGAGGCGTCCGAGTCCTCGACGTAATCCCGGTAGACGCGTTGCCAGTCGGTGATGGAGGTAAAGGTCATATTTTCAAAATAGAAATTGATGTTGGCGGTCGTCCCCCAGGTATGGGCATCCTGGAAACCGATGCGGTCATAGTC
>CAYMXG010000134.1:0-6624 GCA_964394115.1 uncultured Enterobacteriaceae bacterium
GCTTTGATCCAGGAACAACCAGTTGCAGTTGTCGCCGCCGCATTCCTTGATGCGCTGCCAATCGCCGGCGGTGAGCAGATCTGCCGAGGCCAGCGCGATAGGCCATAAGACGCGGTCCAGTTCGGCGCCGCCGTCGTCCCATTTCCAGTCGAAGGTTGGTGCGCCGACGGTGTTCGGGTGGGCGCAGCACAAGGTGCGATGGGCATTGGCGCGGCGGAACACTGCATTCAACCGCGCCATGTCGTCGGCGGGTGCGGCCGGCGCCTCAGGGCCGGCGGCAAAAGCGCGGAAGATCCGGTACAGGGATTCACGCAGTACTCGCGCCTCTTCCAGTGTCTTTGCAGCGGCCTGCGGATGCGCGGCCGCGGCCTTTTCCAGTTCCCCCGGCACGGTGTCGGGCAATGCGTATGCGGCCGCGGCCCATTCCACCAGGTCGGTGTAGGTCTTGAGGCGCTCATAGAGCGGGCCGGCGTCCCGACGGCTCGCCGTGTTGACGAAATCCAGGGCCAGTTGGCCACCGACGAATTCAAATTTCATATGTCACCTCGCATCCCGGCGGGCTAAAGCCCGCCCTACCGACACAACACATTCCCCGCGCTTTTGTAGGGCCGGCTTTAGCCGGCCGCGGGATCCCAGATTGGCATCCCGGCGGGCTGAAGCCCGCCCTACAAACCTTACCACCAAACCAAATTTTGCCTGAAATCCGATACTTACATGCTACCATCAAAATGGACTTGACTGGTGAGAATTCCTCGTCTATCTTTACCACCGTAGTAAGTTTAGGTGGTGAGGCGGTACCTTGCAACCTGCTTCGAAAGGTTAAATAAATCAGGAGGTTAGTATGAACACACTTTCTTACAATACCAATACCCTTGCAGCTTCCGCCCCCTCTGCCGGCCTGTGGCGCCGCGCGGCCAACCTGTATTGGACCGGCTGGAGCCAGTATGCGGCGTCCATGAATAACGATGTGTCGCTGCGGCCGTCTTTCGCGGTGTGGTCCCGTCAGGTCGCTGATGAAGATCCCGCGGTGGGTTACGGCGCTGCGCGCCTAACCTACCCTACGACTCAGACCCACCCTGCGGATCAGAGCCCGGACGCACAGCGGCTCGTTGACCACGCCGCGTGAGCGTTATGGAACTGCACACGCTGATCCTGTTTGCGTTGACCGAGCTGGCCATGGCGATGTCGCCGGGCCCGGCAGTACTGCTCGCGATGTCTTACGGTTCCCATCATGGCCTGCGTGGTGCGGCCATGGGCGGCGCCGGTATCGAGCTCGGCAACGCGACCTGGTTTGTGTTCTCGGCCGCGGGCCTGACCACGGTGCTGATGGCTTCCAGCACGGCGTTCTCGATTATCAAGTGGGCCGGTGCGGCGTACCTGGTGTTCCTGGGATTGAAATTGCTGTTGGTTCGCGGGCCGGTGCTGACGGCCGCGGACAAACCCGTGCCGCAGGGCGCGCTGGTATTGCAGGGCTTCATCACGCAGATGGGCAACCCGAAGGCGATGATCTTCTTCGGCGCGTTGCTGCCCCAGTTCATTGATCCGAATGCGCCCTATGGCTTGCAGTTCCTGGTGCTGGGTGCGATGACATTCATCATTGATTACAGCGCGCTGCTGTTCTACGGCTGGGTGGCTAATCGCGGCGCGAAGCTGGCCAGTGGTCCGAAACTGTTGCGGTGGTTTGACCGCGTGGCCGGGACGTTCCTGGTGGGCGCGGGTGCGAGGTTGGCAGTTTGAGCCCGGTGCTGTTGTAGGGCCGGCTTTAGCTGGCCGCGAAATTTACGGCAGCCCCAAAATCCCGGCGGGCTGAAGCCCGCCCTACAGACAGCTCCGATCCCCATGATCGGGGATGACCCTCCCCCTTTCCGGCCGGACCCCCTCCGGCCTTTTTTTTTGTCCAGGCTGGTCCTCCATGTTTGCCTCCATTGGGAGGTACGTGTCTGAATGACATTGTCACTGGTAGTATCATTCAAAAGTGACGCGGGCCGCCTGAATGAAAAAATCTGCGATTGAATATCCGTTCGAAATTCATCCACTCTCTGAAGAATAAGGCGGTGGGTACAGCATCGTGTTTCCGGATCTTCCTGGTTGCCGCTCGGATGGTGCAACACCGGAAGAGGCCATGACTCATGGGCGCGAGGCCCTGAAAGCCTGGGTTGCCGTGGCACGTGAATTTAAAGACGAGCTCCCCAAGCCATTCTCCGCAGTCAGCGGGCGATTCGTTCAACGAGTTCCACGCTCATTACATGTACAGCTGATTGCGCAGGCCCGGGCAGAAGGTATTTCACTCAATACGCTTGTGGTGTCGCCGGTCGCGCAAGGGCTTGGGCGGGGTCATTCCACTGGGCGCCCTTCCGCGTCGAAAATCTCCCGCAAGCGGGCGGCGCGGTAAGCGCAGCAAGCATCCCGGCGGGCTGAAGCCCGCCCTGTAAATTCATCACATGCCCGGCGATGTTGCAGGGCCTGTTTAAGCCGGCCGTAGAACTTCATATCTGGACCGCGTCCGGGCCATCGAAGAACAACAACACACTGACACCGGTCTTCGTGGTCAGCGGGCCGTAGAACCAGTCCTTCGGTTTGTAATAGCAGGTGCCGGGGCCGTACACCGCGCCATGCATCTCCAGCACGCCTTCCAGCACATACATGATTTCGTTGCTCGGGTGCTTGTGCCGCGGCACGACCTCCCCCGATTCGATGCGAACCAGCCGTGCCTTGGGGCCATTCGGGAGATCGACCAGGGACTTCCGCATCAGACCGGTTTTCCCCGCCACCCAGGTTATGTCGTTCACGTTCACAACGAATTCCTCGTTCCCGTTCATCGTCCGTCCCCCTGCTGCGGTTTGGGTTATTTTGACGCCGATGTGGTTTGAAATACCAACGGAACCGGACCACAATTGCCCACCATCGCGGGTGGATTTTGTGGCATGGATTCGGGGGATTCCCATGACGTCCGGCGGCTGGCGCGAGCTGTATTTGAAGGAAGACTGGTGGGCCATCTGGCTGGGCCTCGTCATCATCCTTGCGGCCTGGGGCTGGTTCACCGCGGACTCCTCCATCAAGTGGATCGCCGTCGCACCCGCGAAGTGGGCGACCCTCGCGGACATCGCCGCGCATTACGCCGCCAACGCCTCCCACTATCTCGCCCAGTTTGTGCTCTGGCTCGCGGTTTTCAGCGTCGCGATGCGGGCCATGGGTTACACGCTGCGCGAATTCATCCCGGCGTTTGTGTTCATTTATGTCGTCTCCATGGCCATCTTCACCCTGGGCGCCTGGCAGTACGCGTCGCGCTACAACCTGGAGCCGCCGCTGGTGGCGCTCCTGGTGGGCATGCTCATCGCCAACGTCATCGGGTTGCCGAAATGGATGGACGCCGGATTCCGCGTGGAGTTCTACATCAAGACCGGCATCGTGCTGCTGGGCGCGACGCTGCCGTTCACATTAATCCTGTGGGCCGGCCCCATCGCCGTGCTCCAGGCGACGATCGTCTCGGTGACGACGTTTATGGTGATTTATCTCGCGGGCACCCGTCTGGGGCTCGATCGGCGGCTGTGCGCGACCATGGGGGCGGGCGGGGCCGTGTGCGGCGTGTCCGCGGCGATTGCCATTTCCGCCGCGGTCGGCGCGCGCAAGGAACATGCGCCGGTGGCGATCACGCTGGTCATCATCTGGGCCATCATCATGATCTTTTTTCTGCCGTTGGTGTGCCGCGCGATGGGGTTGCATGCCGGGGTGGCCGGCGCCTGGATCGGGACATCCGAATTCGCCGATGCCGCGGGGCTGGCCGCGGCCCAGGCCTATGGCAACCTGGCGGATGCGTTGCCGGAGATCGAGGGCACGTCCGAGGACGCGGTGCGCTCCTTCACCTTGATGAAGGTCGTCGGGCGCGATGTATGGATCGGGATCTGGGCCTTCATACTGTCCATCATTGCCACGACGCGCTGGGAAACGGAAGGAACACAGGCAAAACCGGACGTGGCGCAGATCTGGTGGCGATTCCCGAAGTTCGTGCTCGGCTTTGCCGCGGCCTCGCTCATCGTCACCGCGATCGCGGGCCAATACACCATGGCGGAGTTTGATCAGGTCGTGACGCCGGAACTGATTGCGCCCATCAAGACGTTGCGCACCTGGGCGTTCATCTTCTGTTTCCTCAGCATCGGCCTGACCACGCGCTTCCGGGAACTGGCCGCTGCCGGCGCGAAGCCTTTTTGGGCCTTCACCACTGGCGTCCTGGTCAATGTCGTGATCGGGTTCGTGCTGTCGGTCATGGTCTTCGCCGGATATTGGTCGTCCCTGGGCGGCTGAAACCCTTATTTCCGCATTTAGTCATTGTCGTTCAATGGGCGTAAACTCTGCGCGGCAGGCCGGACAGATTGAAACGGGAGGCTCCGCCATGCACTACAACCTGCGCAAAGCAGGGGCATACACGGTAATTGAATGGACTGGCAATGTGGATATGTCCGCCGCGCCGGATGCGCGCGAGCAGATCCTGGAGTGCCTGGATGATGGACGGGATTTGCTTTTGGATCTGTCCGCCGTGAGCTACATCGACAGCTCAGGCGTCGCGGTACTGGTGGAAGGCCACCAGACCGCCAGCAAGTTGGATCTGCACTTCAGGTTGGTTGCTCCCAGCCGCGCAGTCATGGAAGTGCTGAAGCTCGCCCGCATGGAAGAAATCCTTTCCATCCATGCATCCATCGAGAACCTGGAGGAGTAATTGCGTAAAACCTTTTCTTCATTTTCCATCGGCTGCGTGGTTGCTGCGGCCGCCCTTGCGACACATGGGGAGGAAACCATGAAACTTGCCCTGACCTCCACGGCATTCGCCGAGGGTGCCTCCATCCCGGTTCAATATACCTGCGAAGGGAAGAATCTCTCGCCGCCGTTGCAGTGGCAGGGCGTGCCGGCCAATGCCCGCAGCCTGGTGCTCATTGTGGATGATCCGGATGCGCCGGATCCGGCTGCGCCGAAACTAACCTGGGTGCACTGGGTGCTCTACAACATCCCCGTGGACGCCGCCTACCTGTCGGAAGGCGTGGCGTCTGCGGATCTTCCCGCCGGCACGCTATGGCGGCCCCTGCCCGCCCATCGGCCGGCATCGGTATTTTCACAAGCTGTATGCGCTGGACACGGTGCTGTCAGGACTGAGCAAGCCGAACAAGGCGCAGGTGGAGGCGGCGATGAAAGGACATGTCATTGCCAAGACCGAACTGATCGGAACCTATCAGAAGGCAAAGTAGAAGCACGCCGGCGGACTTGGGTCGTTAATTGAACCTGGCAAAATTCCCGAACATGCAGCCGTCATTCCGGGACCGGGTCCGCAGGACCCGGGACCCGGAATCCAGGCGAATTTATGGCAACGACTGGATTCCGGATAACTGCATTGCAGTTTCCGGAATGACGAATTTGACCCCTATCGAGAATGCGGAGTCAGGTCAGTGAAAACGTCGTCGCTTGCCGTGGGTGAACTGGGCGTGTTGCAGCATCTGCATCGCCCGGCGCTGAACGGACAGATCGCGGAAGTCATCGGGGAGTTGCGGCGGCGGATGTTGTATTGCCTGACCGACCCGGCGCAGTCTGAAATATGCGCAGCCTATGCGGTGCGCGTGCCAGGATTTCCGGCGCCGCGCGACCGGATCACCTGGTGCGTGCAGGCGCACCAGATCCGGCGGATTACCGATCCGGATCTGGCCGTTGTAGGGTCGGCTTCAGCCGACCGCTGTATCCTGGCGCGCTGAAGCGCGCCCTACAGCCGGCCCCACAAGAAATCCCCTCTCCACAGGTGTCATCTCATTTCAAAAAATCGACCACCACCCGCGCAAATTCTTCCGGCATCTGGTCCGGCAGCGGCACCATGCCGCCCGGGATGTCCACCACCTTGCTGCCCGCAATACACGCCGCCAGTTTGCGGGCGAACGGGTAGGTATGTGGATCCTTGTCCGGTGCCGCGACAAGCACCGGGCAGCGGATCTTCGGCAACTGCGTCTCCATGACATAGCGCCAGGCCACGAGGTGTCCTTCCGGCGCGCGCGGGCCGGCCTTGACGGCATCCACGACAAACCGCTCCAGCAGATCGGTGTTGCCGGGCGGATACCAGGGCTGGCGCAGTGACCACAGCTTGGTCAGGTGGGAGCCATCCGCTTGCGGCGTGACATTGTCCACGGGCGGCGGGCCGGCATGGCTGGCGCGAAAGGCCGCATCAATGAGCGGTACGGCGAACAGCACCGCGGCTTCCACTCGATCGGGATACGCCGCGGCGAGTTCGGTGGCAATAATGCCGCCGGTGCGATGCCCGACTATTGCCGCGCGCTCGATCTTCATCGCATCCATGACACTGATCACGACCTTCGCCCAGTTTTCGATAGAGTCTTTGCCCAGCGGCGGCTTGGAGGAATCGCCGAATCCGATGGTGTCCATGGCAATGGTTCTGTAACGCTTGCCGAGCAGCGGCAACACGTCACGAAACTCATCCCAGGAGCGCGGCGTCTGATGCAGCAGCATCACGGGGCGGCCACTGCCGGACATGGCGCAGTGTATGGTGCCGGCGGGGATGTCGATGAATTTGCGAGTGAGCATAGTTATCGTTCGCCTCTGGTAGGGCCGGCTTTAGCCGGCCGTTGGATCCCG
>CAYMXG010000135.1:0-6544 GCA_964394115.1 uncultured Enterobacteriaceae bacterium
GGCGACCCGGAATCCAGCCGGATTTTACCGTGGCCTGGATTCCGGATAGCGGCTTCGCCGCTTCCGGAATGACGGATGGCCCAGTTTCCGGAATGACAATGGCGTACTAAGCCGTTGTGCAAGGCTCAATAAATTATGTCGCATGAGCAAAATACCGCCGCAGGCGCGCCACCGCCTCGGAGAGTACCGCGGTATCCTTGCAGAAACAGAAGCGCGCCAGTTTCCGCGGCGCATTCGGGTTGCCGGGTACATAAAACACGCTGACCGGGATCGCGGCCACTTTTGCTGCGGCGGTGATATGGCGGCAAAAATCCATGTCATCACGTTCCTTATCCAGCTCACTGAAATCCGCATTGATGAAATAGGTACCGTGGCAGGGCAACACCTTGAAACCTACCTCCTCGAGTCCGGCCCGCAGCACGTCACGCGCGGCCTGCAAATCGGCCGCCAGCCGGGTGAAATACTCCGGCTCGCTGGCCAGCCCTGCGGCCACTGCCTTTTGCAGCGCCGGGACCGAGGTAAAGGTGACAAACTGGTGTGCGCGTGCGATGACCTCCGCGAGGACGCGCGGCGCGCTGATGTAGCCGATCTTCCAGCCAGTCATGGAGAAGGTCTTGCCGGCAGAGCCGATGCGCACGCAACGCTCACGCATGCCGGGCAGGCACATTAACGGCAGATGTTGGCGCCCATCGAAAACCAGGTGTTCATAGACCTCGTCGCAGATGGCATAGGCGTCGTACTGACACAGCAGTTCCGCGATCACTGAAAGTTCATATTCGGTAAAGACCTTGCCGGTGGGATTCATCGGCGAATTGATGACGAGCACGCGGGTGCGCTCGTTAAACGCGGCGCGCAATGCCTCCTCATCAAAACGCCAGTCCGGCGGCTGCAATTGCACCAGGCGCGGCGTCGCGCCGGCCGCGCGAATGATCGGCACATAGGAATCGAACGCCGGTTCGATGACGATGGCTTCATCGCCGGGCGAGAGCAGCGCCAGCAGGCAGTCCGCCAATGCCTCGGTGGCACCGGAGGTGACGATGATTTCCGCGTCCGGGTCGAAACGCAGATCGTAGAATCGCTGACCGTGTTCGGCCACCGCGCGGCGCAATTCCGGGATCCCGGCGCTGGGCGGATATTGATTGGGCCCATCGATCAAAGCTTGTGCTGCGATGGCACGCAGATGTTCCGGGCCGTTGCTGTCCGGAAATCCCTGCCCGAGATTGATGGCGTCATGGTCATGGGCGAGCGACGACATGACGGTGAAAATGGTGGTAGGCAATTGTGCGAATATCGGGTTCATTCTCAATTCAGTCATAAGTTATAAGTCGCAAGTTACAAGGGACAGGTCGAAGTGCTTCGAGCCGCCTGCTTATATTCTACTTGTGACCTGTGACTTGTAACTTATAACTTGTAACCAATGACTGGTTCTCAATACATAACTCCAGAAGGCCGCGCCGCCCTTGAGGAAGAGCTTGCCTCCCTCTGGCAACGCCGCGGCGTTACGACCGCGGCACTGGCCGCGGCGGCGGCGGAAGGGGATCGATCTGAAAATGCGGAATACATCTACCGCAAGAAGGAACTGCGGGAGATCGATCGTCGCCTGGGCTACCTGCAGCGCCGGATCCCCGGGCTCAAGGTCGTCGACGCAGTGCAGAGCCGTGACCGGGTCTACTTCGGCGCGTGGGTGACGGTTGCAGATGCAGCCGGAATTGAAACCACCTGGCGGCTGGTGGGATCGGATGAGTTTGCCCGGCACCCGGGTTATATAAGCATCGACGCCCCACTGGCCCGGGCACTATTGGGCAAAGCAGTGGACGAGGAAATCACCGTCGTGATGGGCGACCGAAAGGATTCTTATTTAGTCCTGGGAATTGAATACCGGTGAGATAGTTACAAGTCACAAGTTACAAGTAACAGGAAGTTCATGCGCTATCTTGTACTTATGACGCATAACTTGTGACTTTCCTCCATTCCCCTCCCTAACTCCTTGTATCCATTTGTCTTCCCGCAAGGGCATGAAATTCGGCCCTGCCCTGAATTGATCTTGGTCAAGCAGTTCCGCCGTTCGAGGGCCATAATTACACTCACACGGAGACGAAAAAGACAAAAAATAGTGGAGTGCAAATTATGAACATGGTCCAAGTCACACCCGAATTGCAAAATCACCTGCGCGTCGCCCTTGAGAATCCATTCCTGTTTGAGCGTACCGAGAGATTTGCGATGCAAAAGGTGCTGGCCAGCGCGGAAACGGGAACCGATGTGGCACAGGTCTTTCTGGACACCGCCCAGGATGCGCTCGTTCGTCACAATGACTGGCGGCATCTGCCGCATTTCGTCGCGCAAGTAGAAAAGGCCGCCTGATAGCACGTCGGGCGGCGGGGCCCGGCACGGGGTGCAGCGGGCGCTGCGCTCCGTTGCCGGGCCGGACAGTTACTTGCCGGGTGCGCCCCTGTATCATGCTGCGCCCGTGGACATACTCCTCCCCATCCGGATGCAGGCGCAGCCGGACGAAACCACCTGTGGCCCGACCTGCCTGCAGGCCGTTTATCAGTATTTTGGCGAGCGCGTCCCCCTTTCCGATGTCATTGAGGCCATCCCCAAATTGGACGATGGCGGCACGCTGGCCGTGTTCCTGGCCTGTGACGCGTTGCGGCGCGGATTCAAGGCCACCATCTACACCTATAACCTTCAAGTCTTCGACCCGAGCTGGTTTGATTCCACCGGGACCAACATTGTCGACAAGCTGCAGGAACAGGCCGAGGAAAAATCCGATGTCAAGCTGCGCCGCGCAACGCGCGGCTACGTCGAATTCCTGCGCTTGGGTGGCCGGCTCAAATTCACCGACCTGACCACGCGCCTGCTGCGCGGCATCATCCGGCGCGAATTGCCCATCCTCACAGGTCTGAGTTCAACCTTCCTTTATCGCTCGCGCCGCGTCTACGGTCCCAGGGATCAGCCCGATGACGTGCGCGGGTCGCCGTGCGGACATTTCGCGGTGCTGTGCGGATATCACCGCAAGCAGCGCACGGTGCGCGTGGCCGATCCCTATCTGCCCAATCCGGTGCGCCGCGGGGAGTTTTTCTATGACGTGAGCATTGATCGCGTCATCGGCTCCATCCTGCTCGGCGTGCTGACCTATGACGCAAATCTGCTGGTCATCCAGCCCAAACGCTGAGTCCCGCCTGCTAGCATGTCCATACTATTGATCGTCGATAATCCGAAAAGCTGGCCGCTGCAGATCCCGGACGTGAAGGTGGTGGCGGCGCGAGCTTACCTTACCGATCCCACTTACAGTGATGATCGCACGGCAAAGGTGTTCAACCTGTGCCGCTCCTATCGCTACCAGACCGTGGGCTATTACGTTTCCCTGCTGGCCGCCGCGCGCGGACACAAGCCATTACCCGATATCAACACCATCCAGGATCTCAAGTCGCAGATCATCGTGCGCACGCTGTCCGAGGACATCGCGGAGCAAATCCACGCTGCGCTGCACACCCTGCATTCAAAGACGTTTACGTTGAGCATCTACTTTGGACGCAACTTCGCCAAGCGCTACGACGATCTTGCGGTGCGGCTCTTCAACCTGTTCCAGGCGCCGATGTTGCGCGCGGAATTCACCAACGAGAAAACCGGCTGGCGCCTGGAGGCCATCCGCCCGATATCTGTCAATGAGATACCCGAGGATCACCGGGACTTCGCCGTACAGGCCGCCCAGCAGTATTTCGCCGGGCGCAACAAGCGCCTGCGCCGGCGCCAAACGCCACGCTATGACCTGGCGGTGCTGGTCAATTCCACCGAGACCGATCCGCCTTCCGATGCCAGGGCGTTGCAACGCTTCCAGAAGGCCGCCGAGGCCGTGGGGCTCGATTTTGAGCTCATCACGCGCGACGATTTTCATCGCCTGGCCGAATTCGACGCGCTGTTCATCCGCGAGACCACGTCAGTCAACCATCACACGTTCCGGTTTGCGCAGCGCGCCGCGGCGGAAGGCATGGTGGTCATGGATGATCCGGTGTCGATCCTGAGGTGCACCAACAAGGTATATCTGGCCGAATTGCTCAACCGCCACGGCGTACCCACGCCCAAGACACTGGTGGTGCATTCCAAGAACCGGGACCTGATCGCCACCGAATTGGGCCTGCCGTGCGTGCTCAAGCAGCCGGACAGCGCCTTCTCACGCGGCGTCATCAAGGTGGAGAACCGTGAAGAACTCGAGGAACAGGTCACCCGGCTGCTGACCAAATCCGAACTGATCATCGCGCAACAGTACCTGCCCACGTCTTTTGACTGGCGCGTCGGCATCTGTGATCGGCGGCCGTTGTTCGTGTGCCGCTATTTCATGGCGCGAGAGCATTGGCAGGTGTACCGCCATGACAAGGACGGCACCACCCGGGATGAAGGTGGACACAACACCATTTCCGTGGGCGAGGCTCCCGACGAGGTGGTACGCACGGCCGTCAAGGCCGCCAACCTGATCGGCGACGGATTTTACGGCGTGGATCTCAAGCAGGTGGATAGCAAATGTTACGTGATGGAGGTCAATGACAACCCCAACGTTGATTCCGGCACCGAGGATGCCATCCTGAAGGGGGCGCTGTACCGCGAGATCATGGGGATATTTCTCAAACGCATTGAACTGCAAAAACGGAGCCCCCAGGGTTGAACGACACTGCCCGCCCGCTGGCGCTCTTTGCCGGCCACGGCATAGAGATCGAATACATCATCGTCGATCGCGATCAGCAAAATATCCTGCCGCTGACCGACAAGGTGCTGCATGCAGTGGCAGGCGAGTATGTGGACGAGATCGCTGAGGGTGACATCGCCTGGTCCAATGAACTGGTCCTGCACACCATCGAATTGAAGACCAATGGCCCGGTCGCGAGTCTCACCGGTCTGGCGCAGTCCTTCCAGCGCGAAACCCGCCGCATTGACGGGATCCTGATGCCGCTGAACGGAATGCTGATGCCCACCGCAATGCATCCCTGGATGAACCCGGGCCTGGAGACACGCCTCTGGCCGCACGGCTACAACGAGATCTATGCAGCCTTTGATCGCATCTTCGACTGCCAGGGCCACGGCTGGTCCAACCTGCAGAGCATGCACATCAACCTGCCGTTCGCCGATGACCTGGAGTTCGCGCAGTTGCATGGGGCGATCCGGTGCCTGCTGCCCATCCTGCCCGCACTCGCTGCCAGTTCGCCCCTGCTGCAGTGGGAACTGACCGGGCTCATGGATACGCGCCTGGAGGTGTACCGGAACAACGCCCGGCGCATTCCCAGCATCACCGGGCTGGTAATACCGGAGACCGCCAGCACGCGCCGTGACTATGAGGAGGGAATCCTCGCGCCCATGTACGCGGACATTAAGCCCCTTGATCCGGAAGGCGTGTTGCAATTCGAGTGGCTGAATGCGCGCGGCGCCATCGCGCGTTTTGATCGCAACACCATCGAGATCCGCGTGCTGGACACCCAGGAATGCCCGGCCATGGACCTGGCCATCGCCGGCGGTGTCTGCGCCGTGCTGCGCCAACTCGTGGCGGGGACGTTCCGGGCGCTGGCAGAGCAAAATGACCTGGCTACCGGCGCGTTGGCGCAGATATTTAATGACTGTGTCCACGCCGCGGACCATGCGGTCATCGAGGACAGGGAGTACCTGCGGCTGTTTCGTTTTCCGGAGCGGCGCGCCCAGGCCCATGAACTCTGGCAACACCTGTTGGAGTCCGTGCCGCGCAATGAGGCGGACGCCGAGTGGCGGCAACCATTGCAGTTCATTCTGCGCGAGGGATGCCTGGCCCGGCGTATCACGCGTGCTGTCGGCAAGGCTGCACGCCGCTCCCATGTGCAGGAGACCTACCGCGTGCTGTGCCGGAACCTGGCGGAAGGAAGCCGCTTTGAAGGGATCGGCTGACGTCCGGATCCTGATCAAGGAATTCCTGGTGGACGGACCCGCCGAGGCCAGCCACCTGTTCGTATTTGCCCATGGCGCGGGGGTGGGCATGGCCTCGCCTTTCATGGACGTCGTGGCTCAGCGCATCGCCGCAGCCGGCATCCGCGTGGTGCGGTTTCACTTCCCATACATGGAGGATATGGTGCGCAGCGGTCAGCGCCGGCCGCCGAACGGCGGCCGCATCCTGCGCCAGGCCTTCGCCGATGTCATCCGCCACTGCATTGATCGGGAACACTGCCCGCCTGGGCGGCTGATCATCGGCGGCAAGTCCATGGGCGGGCGCGTGGCCAGCATGATCGCCGACGTACACAACGTGGCCGGCGTCGTCTGCCTGGGGTATCCATTCCACCCGCCGCGCCAGCCGCTCAAGTTACGCACCGAACACCTGCGCACGCTGCGGACGCCCACGCTCATCTGCCAGGGGGAACGGGATACATTCGGAACCCGTGCTGAAGTGGCCAACTATCCGCTCTCCCCGTCCATCCGCCTGCACTGGCTGACGGACGGGAATCACGACTTTCAGCCGCGGCGCAGCAGCGGAATTGCGCCGGATGCCAATCTGATCTCCGCGGCGGACGCGGCCATCGCATTCATTCAC
>CAYMXG010000136.1:0-6543 GCA_964394115.1 uncultured Enterobacteriaceae bacterium
GGCAATCCGTGCATTACTGGAAGCATTTCGAGCGCCACCTGGCGCCGCTCAGGGAAGTGCTGGCGCCGATTTTGAAAAACGCCTAGGCCCGGTGCTTTCGTCCCGGCGAAAACTGTCACCCCGGCGAAAGCCGGGGTCCAGAGAATTACGACTGGATTCCGGCCCCCGCTTCCGCGGGGGTGACGTTCTTTCGCCGGAATGACGAGAGCTTTCAGATTCCTACTGCGACTCCTGTTCGCAACTCACTCCCGAATTTCAAATGTCGCACTCGCCAGCGGTTCATAGTCATCGTGCTGCATATAGAACAATGTGTAATGCCCCGGTGTAAGCGGCCAGGCACCCAGGTCCTGGAGGTGGGCATCAACAACAATCTCCCCTTCGATTTGTGAACCGGTGTAGCGCCAGATTACTTGCTTGTTCCTGGCCGGATCGGCGGCGGCACCGGCGGCTGATGCGTAGATGGCGATCCAGTCCCAGCGATTTCCCGGCCCGTTGTGCCAGCGCATCGTAATGGGCTCGCCCGGGCCATACACCTGCTTGTCCAGCGCGACCTCCGTCATGTCCGGCGCCTGTTTCACCCAGAATGGCGCGCGCGACAGCACCTCCCCGGCAGCGGATTTCAGCAAAACTTCATGCGCCCCTGCCTGCAATTCATGCGTCACCAATGACACCGTGCCTGAACGCGGATCGTCCACATTGAATCTTACGCCCGGAATTTCCCGCCCCTGCCCCTCCGGGCCATAAATGGCAATGCCCTCGCCCGCAGCCCCCCGGCGCCAGAAGTGCACTTGCAGCGGCGTTCCGGCAACCACCAGGCGTTGATCATTGACAGCCACCATGACGGGCGCCGGTGCCGGGACCACGGAGAATGTAGAGAGCACCGCGCGATGATCCGACGGCCAGGGCGTGACACTCAACGTGACATCGCGGTGACCCGCTTCGCCGATGACAATGCTGCCCAGCGTGGTGGCCGGCCCCGCGGCGAAGACAAAATCGATCCGGTCCAGGGGATCCGCGCCGGTGTACACGTCCTCGGTGCTGGGCCTGGGTGCCCACCACGTCAATCCGGGCGCTGTGAGGGGATCCGGGTGCGCGTCCCGAAATGAGTCGGTAAAACCCGCGGCGCTGATGGCTGACGACACGGGCCAGGCCACCGGGTATGGAATATGAGCGCGTAGACCGACGGCCTGCGGCGTCCAGTCCAGATGCGACGGCGAATTGAAATCACCGAGCATGAAGACCGGCACCCCGGCGCGCGCCAGGGGCGGCAGCACGCGCAGATTGGGGACAATCTCCGGCACCCGCAGCGCCTGCTCAAGTGCCAGGACCTTTTCCACCGATTCCCCGCGTTGAGCGAGATTCGGCCCATAGGGATCCGAGGACAAATGCACATTGGCCACGGCGACAACTTCGTTGGGACGAACCTCCACGAACACGTAACGGCCGTCGCCACCCGGCGGATCGATGATCGGAAAGCGCGAGATGACATCGGTGCGCGTACTGGCATGGTCCCAGCCCAGGCGCCGTGCGATAACGCGCGTATTGCCGGCCGGTTCCTCCAGTCCGACGATATCCGGCTTGGCGACACGAATGGCCTCAACCACCTTGTCGAAATCAACCACGGTGCCGCCGTATTCGACATTAAAGGTCATGACGCGCAGTTCCAGCGGAGTGGCGCCTCTGGCCGCCATCGTGGCATCCGCGAACATCGCCATGCAGAGGATAAAGAATGTCTGAACGAATCGAGTTGGAAGAAAGGTTGTCATTCCGGAGCTGTCACCCCGGCGGAGGCCGGGGCCCAGTGCGAGTACTTCTGGATACCGGCTTTCGCCGGTATGACGAATGGTCAGTGTCATCGGGTCACGGAAGCGCGTGTAAAAATCGGCCAATACCCTCCAGCGTCGTAGCCGGTTGATCGCGGTGGGGGGAATGCCCGCAGTCAGGCAATATTAATGTGTCGGCGCCGCCACGAACCTGGTCGCGGACCGCGTGTACCTGCGCCAGGGTCCCGTATTCATCGTTTTCTCCCTGGATAATCAGCACCGGCACGCGGATTTCGGCAAGGTATGCCTCGATGTTCCAGGCCAGGAAGGCCGGGTCCAGCCAGATGTCATTCCAGCCCCAAAAGACGTGATCCACGTCGGCGTGATACCTGGACAGCCGCGACCGCAGGTCCCCGGTTTCGTAGGCCACGCGCGCCCGCGCGATCTGTTCTACGCACATGGATTCGATAAAGACATGCGGCGCCATGACGATCAGCGCCTGCATGCGCGGGTCCCGCACACCGCCGGCGTGAATCAACGCGATGGAAGCGCCGTCGCTGTGCCCTAGCAACACGACTGCAGGGGCATTGAGGAAATCCAGCACCACCGGCAGGAATTCCAGGCCCTCCGGATGCATGTAGCCGGGCGTCCGCGGCAGGTGCGCGGGACTGGATCTTCCATGGCCGGCGCGGCTGTAGGCGAACACGCTGCACCCGGTATGCGCCGCGACACGCTGGGGGAATCCCTTCCACATGGCCACCGATCCCAGACCCTCGTGCAACAGGACCAGCGGCGGGCCGCGCGGATCCGGTTGGCGCCAGTGACGGTATTCCAGTTGCCGGCCGCCGGCCGGCAGGAAACCGTCCACAATAGTGAGCGCTGCGCCGGCATCAGTTGAACCTGACATACTCGAAGTCCAGCGGATTGCCGTTGATACCCGCCGGCGGCGGGGCGATCCAGTTTGCGAACCGGCCCGGCGTGACCACGCGGCCCATCAAGGACGCGACAAACGCCCGGTCTTCAGTATTTGGCAGCCAGTTGCGCGCGCCAGCCTGCCATTCCGCGGCATCGATCACCTTCCCTGCGGGTGAAATTTGCGTGCCGGCAAAGCCGCCGATGCGGCGATTGAACCCCTTGTGCGGCAACCGCAGCCGGAACGGGATCCCTTCCAGTTCGATCTGCCGGTTCCACCGCGCGATGCCATTCATTGAATCGGCGATGAAATCATCCCGCAGGCGTTCGTTCAGTGACTGCAACGCGCCGACTTCCTTTTCCACCAGGCGTCCGTTGTCAACGTCAATGAGCCGATAGGAGTCATTCTTGAGCACGTGGTCGTCCGTGAGCGTGGTCTCCTGGTAACGGCCCTTGAGACCGGTGCTGAAAAAGATCGCCGCATTGGAGGATTGATCGGCGCCAAACAGGTCCACGGTGACGCTGAAATGAAAATTGAGGTAACGCTGGATGGTTTCCAGGTCGATGACACCCAGCGCGCGCACCGCTGCCGGATCCTCGACCCTGTTTTCACGCATGACCTGGGCGGTGCGTTGCACGATGCGCGAGATCCCGGAGCGACCCACGAACATGTGATGTCCTTCCTCGGTCAGCATGAATTGCGTGGTGCGGGCCAGTGGATCAAAACCGGATTCGGACAACGCCAGCAACTGGAACTTCCCGTCGCGATCGGTGAAATAGGTGAACATGAAAAACGCCAGCCAGTCCGGCGTCTTTTCGTTGAAGGCACCCAGGATGCGCGGATTGTCCGCGTCACCGGAGCGGCGCTCCAGCAATCCCCCGGCCTCCTCCCGCCCGTCGCGGCCGAAGTATTTGTGCAGCAGGTACACCATCGCCCACAGGTGCCGCCCCTCCTCCACGTTGACCTGGAACAAGTTGCGCAGGTCATACATGGACGGCGCGGTCAAGCCGAGATGACGTTGCTGTTCCACCGAGGCGGGCTCCGTGTCTCCCTGGGTGACGATGATGCGGCGCAGGTTGGCGCGGTGTTCACCGGGAACTTCCTGCCAGACGGGTTCACCCTTGTGCTCGCCGAAGGGAATCCTGCGGTCCGCCTTTGGCGGATTCAGAAAAATCCCCCAGCGATAGTCCGGCATCTGCACGTAATCGAATTGCGCCCATCCCTCCGGTTCGACACTGGTCGCGGTGCGCAGGTAAACATCGAAGGCCTGCGAACCCTCCGGCCCCACGTCCCGCCACCAGTTGAGGAACCCCGGTTGCCAGTGTTCCAGCGCCCGTTGCAAGGCGCGGTCCTCCGCGAGGTTGACGTTGTTGGGGATCTTTTCGCTGTAATTGATGCCCAAGTGAATCTCCTGAATTATTCGCCCACCGGCCATGAGTGACGTAACGACAGATGGTCGGATCCCCCGGTGGCGGGACGTAAGCCGCATGGATAGCGGCGCTTCGAGCCTACAGGGATGTATTCACGGCGTGCCCGCAACCGGGGGATCGGACCGACTGTCGAACCCGGTGCATGAATTTCTGCTCTCACGCTCATACCCGATCCCAGTTGAAACGCGCCTTGTTGCCGGTGCCAAAGACCTTCAGCGCGCCGTGGTCGCCGGCGGCGTTCGGGCGCGTAAAGATCCAGTTCTGCCACGCTGACAACCGGCCAAACACACGCGCCTGCATGGATTCTCCGTTGCCGAAACGCAGGTTTGCCTCCATGCCCGTCAATGCATCCGGTGACAGGCTGGCCCGTTCCTCCAACAGGAGGCGAATCTCGCCGTCCCAGTCGAGTTCATCCGGCGCGGCAGTTATGAGTCCCAGTTCAAGCGCCTCTGCGGCTGAAAGTTTCCGGCCCGGCAAGTCCCTGACGCGCGCGATGGCGAGCGCCTCATCGTAAAATCGCGCGGCCAGCCGCGTCCTGCCGTCAACCCTTGGAAAGGCACCGAAGTTGAACTCCGACAGGGCTATCGCCGGCGCGGAACCGGTCGCCCGGCTGACATCCTGCATATAAACACGATCCGCCGCCAGGGCGAGCTCCAGCAACGTCCCCGCAAAACAGGATCCGGATTCAATCAACGCGAACAGCGAGCGTGACGTCACTTCCAGCCTGGCCAGGGTCCGCCGCAACATCCCCAGCGTTTCGCGCACGAACCAATGATCACGGTGACGCAGCATGGCTTCATCGACTGCCAGTACGTGGTCAGGATTACCTTGGGTCTTGAGAATCCAGCTTCCGGTGGACAGGTGGTTCATGCGCAGCAGCAGGATCGTATCGTCCAGTTCCCGCGCCATTTGCAGCGGCCACCAGCGCGCGCCCTGGGACAGCATCTCATTCACGTCCCCCGGTGGCACGCCTTCCGGCGCCCGGATCGTGATTACGGCGCACCGGGATGCCTCATTGAGGCTGACGTCGACGAATTCGTAGCGATACCCGGGTCCGCCCGCTTGTCGCTGCAATGGCGTCAACACTACACCCCGGCCATCCTGCGGACGGTCGCTTTGCGCCGCCAGCTCCAGTGCGCGGGATTGCACGTACGCCTGGAATTGCTGGGGTTTTACGCTGGCATCCACCAGCCGCCAATCCCTGGCCCGTGGCCCGCGCACGCCTTCCACCAGCGTGCAAAACATGTCCGCGTGGTCATGGCGCACCCTGCGCTTGTCGGTCATGCGCGTGAGTCCGCCGGTCCCGGGCAGCACGCCCAGCAGCGGCACCTCCGGCAGGCTTACCGCGGAAGAACGATCATCAACAAGAATGATTTCATCGCAGGCCAGTGCCAGTTCATAGCCGCCGCCCGCGGTGGTGCCGTTGCACGCGGCAATGAACTTAAGCCCGGAGTGGCGGCTGGAGTCCTCGATGCCATTGCGGGTTTCATTGGTGAATTTGCAGAAATTCACCTTCCAGGCGTGGGACGAAAGCCCAAGCATGAAAATATTGGCGCCGGAGCAGAAAATTCGATCCTTCGCGCTGGTAATGACCACGCTGCGAACCTCGGGATGCTCAAAGCGGATCCTCTGCAACGCATCGTGCAGCTCGATGTCAACGCCAAGGTCATAGGAATTGAGCTTCAGCTTGTATCCTGGCTGCAGCGGCTGATCCTCGTCGATATCGAGTGTGATGGTGGCAGTGCAGCCGTCGAAACCAAGGCGCAGATGCCAGTAACGTTCCGGGCGCGTGTCGAACGTCACCTGCCCGGCGGCCAACGGCGCAGCGGTATGCTCCATAAGGGTTCTCCAGGTCCGAACCGGCGTGTGCCAGCGCGGCAATATTGAACACGCGACGCCAATAATATTGTATGAACTTCAGGCGGGCATGACATTTCCGCGTCGGGAACGGAATCCGCCCGGGTTGCCCGGCCGAAGACAGGGTGGATGCCCGGCTTACTTGTCGAGGTACGTCCGCGCCAGCAGCGCACCGCAGATGGCGCCGATGGCGCCGAAACTGAAGTGCGTGACGAGGGGGAAAATGTTTCCAAAGCGCATGAAGCCAAACGTGGTGTCGGCCAGCGCGGCAACCAGCAGCGTCAACATTGGCTTGGTGACGTGCACCATGCCACCGACGAGCGCGGCAGAACCAAGCTGGCGGCAGCGATCGCCCAGGATCCGGTACAGCAGGTCGATCGCTCCACCGGCAAGGAAGTACAGCGGGATGTGTTTCAGGTTGTGCATCAAATCCGCCGCCAGCAGCAGGTCGCCGCTGACCGTTCCGGAAGCGACAAGCAGGCACGCCCAGCGTTGCGGAGACACCAGCCGCGCGAACAGCAGCGCCGTCATCAATTCAAAACCATGATGACCGGGCAGCCCCAGCGAATAATCAAACGTC
>CAYMXG010000137.1:0-6500 GCA_964394115.1 uncultured Enterobacteriaceae bacterium
CAGCGGCAGAAATGGCGGGTGATAGGTGCAGGCCAGGGAAAAAGTTGGCAGCAACTCCAGCGGCTGCATCGCCACAATGGTGCCGCGCTTCATGCTGGCGCCGGCCCGGATCCCCGCCACACCGAAGATTGTAACAGTGCCGGCAAGCATGTTGACACCGGCGAAATCACCGCACGTTCCGCCGATGGCAATCAGCCCGGCGCGCATGCCGTGGCCGACTTCGTTCAGGGCATTGCCATGGATGAGTATCTCCCCGCCGGTCATGCCGATGGGGCTGCCGCGATAGGCGCTGCCAGCCATGTGTCCGGCATTACCGCGCACGACGATGCGACCGCCGCGCATCTCCGGCCCCACCCAGTCTTCCGCATTGCCGCTGACGATAATCGTGCCACCCGTCATCTCCGCACCCAGATGTGCGCCGGCATTCCCCTCAATATGGATGGTGCCGCCGGTCATGCCCGTGCCGATATGCTTGATACGGGACAGGTCTCCCTCCAGTTGCAGCACCTCCCCGGCCTCACCGGTCACGGCAAAGAAGTCCGCCAGCGCCGTTTGCCTGTTGCCGTGGAAAACGGCCAGTCGTTCGATGCCGGCAAGGGACATGCCTGCCAGCCGTTGTGGCGAAATGCAGTCCGCCTCCATGGGCACGTCGGGTGTGGTGCGTAATTTCAGGCGCAGGCTCATGCCGCGCCGCCGCCGTCGAGGAGGCTGTGCAACCGGATTTGAAATTGCCCGAGGTTGCCCCCGTAATTGCCCGCGGAGATGGCGGGCAGCCCTGGCCGCGCGGCGGCCGCCATGCCGACCCGCATGGCGGCCCGCACGGCCGCTTCAGACAGACCATCAATGACGATTTCCAGCACACAATTAATCTCTGCGCCCAGGCCGGAGTCCGCTACCACAGCCTTGAGCGTCGGACAGTAGGCATGATTGGTCGAAGCAGGCAGGCTCTTGTAACGGGAGCCGACCTTGCTGCCGCTGCGCACCACGCCCCCCGGAAAAGGCAAGGCGACGTCGGCAAGCTGCCGCATGGTTGCCACGGCGTCGGTTGCCGCGGCGGCGGTGACTGCGGCGCTTTCTCCACACAGGATGAGATTTCCCCCACCTACGGCAGGCTGTATTCCAAACCGGTCCTGCACCAGAAACTCACCGTCCATGACCGGGATGCGCCACATGCGCTCGGCCGCCAGTTTCTTGCTGATCTGGTAACCATCACCAAAATAGCGGAGTTTGCCGCCAACGCTCGTGCCATGTTCCGATTCCAACCCCGAGAAACATGCCGTCGTGGGGCAGGTCATGACGCACTGGCCAATACGTTCCACCAGGCGCTTGCCCAGGGAAGTCTTGTCCATGGCGAAAAGGAGAATACTGATACCGGGGCGGCCATCCGGGGTTTCTGCCGGGCTGAGTTCACGTTCTATCCCCGCCTCGCATTTGCAGCCGATGACCGACGTGGCGAACCCGGTCACGGACTGGGCCGCGGCCTGTGCCCACTCTGCGCTGGCCGCGGTCACCAGTACGCGCGTGCCCCACATGGCGAACGCCTCGGCAAACGTGTCCTCGATGTGGGTGATTCCGATCTGCATCGTCGTCTCAGGCCTGTGCACGGCCGAGGGGAATGATCTCGTGTTCATGCAGGTAGCTGTCATCGACCGCGTAATTATCAAACTCAATGGAATAGTAGCTCTCAAAGAACTGGCGCACGGACGGGACGATGGATTCGTCATAAGCGGGCGCGATGTGCAATGTGCGGCCACTGAAGTCGGCGCAGAACTCGTGATTTTCGATGATCAGATTCCCGGACTTGAGCACATAACGTGGGGCGCTGAACATCAATTCGCGGTCGGGGTTCTCATCATAGACGGTGATATCCGCGTCTGCGCCGGGGCCGAGATGGCCTTTGTTGGCCAGGCCCAGCGCCCGCGCCGGTCCGGCGCGGGTTATGATCGCAATCTCATTCAGGCTGTATTCGCGATCCAGGTCCGGCAGAACGGTCTTGCCGATGGCGCGCTGGTTGACCTTTGCGATCTCCTGCCGGCGAAACTCACGGTCCATCAGCAACCGGATGAGCTTGGGGTAACTCTGGAAAGAGCCGCCGTTGGGGTGGTCGGTGGAAAGTATGACGCGCCAGGGATCCTGGGACATCAGAAATAGTTCCAGCCCGATGGCCCACTGCAGGGCGTGGACATAGACTTTCTCCTGGTAGCTGAACGGCAGGATCCCGCAGCCGCTCTCGCATTCCGTATCGGCGTTGATCCATTTCGCTTTCTTGATGCCACGCAGCATATACGCCAGGGGCGCATCTGCGGTCATGATGGTGGACTTTCCGAACATCACCTGGCCGACGTCGCAGGTAATATTCGGGTGCGCGTTGACGTAGTCGATAATTTCGCGCGCGGCGGAGCCCGGGTTCCTGCCCGGCTCCCCGGAATAGCTGTGAAACTGGATATGGGCCAGATGCAGGCGCCGATCAGCGGCGGTCTTCATGGTTTCCAGCGTGGTCTGGAAGTTCCCGCTGTGGCCGAGGTTGTTGCAGTGAACATGGGGTGGGTGGGGGAACCCGTAGGCGTCCGCTACGTCGATAAATGCAGAAATTATCTCCCGCGGGGTGATCCCGAAGACCTCGTTTTTTTCATCCAGGTCCGCGACATTGGAATTCCGCCGGCCCTTCCATGGCTCGTCGCCGCCGGGATTCACCAGCTTTGTGGTGTACGCCTTGGTTGAGTCTATCCACCACCCCACCGCATGGCGGAACTCCTCGTTGCGCCCCTCTTTCAACAGCTGTTGCAGGAAGATATTGTTGCCCAGCAACACATAGAAGCCCTTGTCGATGATGGGCGTGTCATGCAGTTCTTCCAGGGTATGCCGGGCGCCGATGGGAGTGACCGCAGCCTCCATGGCCGTCGTGTACCCGAGGGTGGCATAGCGGTAGCCGGTGGCAAAGGTCGAAGGGACGACACCGCCCGAGCCGGACCGCGTGAAAATGGTGCCAGGGTGGGGATCGCGCCGATGATCCTCAGGCTGGAGTTTGCGCGCCAGGTTGACCTTGGGTCCGGCAATGTGGCAATGGATGTCCACGCCCCCGGGCATGATGACCATGCCCGTGGCGTCCAGGGTACGCGCCGGCGCGCTGACCGCATCCACGATCCTGCCGTCGCGAATGAACAGGGTACGGATTTCACCCGCAATATTGTTGGCAGGGTCGTAGACGCTGCCATTGATGATGCGAATGGTATCCGACATGTTACTTGTGACGTCCCTGTTTGCCTGCGGACTTGACCGGCGTTTCAGGCGGAGAGCGGCAATTCAAACGCGGACTTGGCCCCGCGTGGCATGCGCAAGCGCAACAATTCCCGTACCTTTTCCTTGAGCGCCCGCAGGATGGTCTCGTCATCAGGAAATGGGGAATCGAAGGCCTTGCGCAGGGTGATGGGAACGTCATCCATGCGATAAACGGTGCCCCCGGTATTGATGCCGTAGGTGGAGGTCCGGAACGCAACGCGCGACAGGCCGGAGGTCAGCGTGGACTTGGTATCCAGCGTGATCACAGGAATCCGGCGCAAGTGGGCGATGGCTGCCTTGGGGAAATTTGAGGCCGGGTCGCTGGCAATGATCATGGCTGCATCGGCATCGCCCCGGGACAGCGTATCCACGGTAGTGAATTCACCGGGATTGAAGCGCGGGTAACCGCGGCTGAAATTCACGCCGAAGGGATAGCCGGTCTGCCAGGACATAACATTGTCGGCGCCCGTCACATTCCCATGGCCGCGCACCGGCTTGGCCACAAAATGGGTGAACTCATTCAAATCCGTGGCCAGGGCCAGCAAGGCGCCGGAATTGAAGTGCCGGCCGCGGGTCATGGTCAATCCCATGCCGAAGAACAACACGCCGTAGCGGCAACTCTTCATGCGCTGCGCGAGGTCGTCGATTACGGTAAGCGGTACCCCGGTGATCTCCCCGATATTGGCCTTTATCTCGCGTCCCTTGACGCGTGCCCGCAGCGCCCACAGCAGTTCGAAATCCTTGCCGGGTTTCAGTTGCACAAAGATATTCGCAACCGGGGCGCTGGGTGTGCGGCGTACATCCACCAGCACCACGGTGCGATCCTTTTTCCCGTTGGGCATAAACATGCCCTTGGGGGTGACCGTGTAGCGGGTAAAGTGCCGGGGGTGTGATTCCGCGGGGTTGCCGCCCCAGTACACCACCAGGTCGGCACGATTTTTCACCTCTCCGAGAGTCATCGTGCTCTCGCCAATGCCCTGGAATGCCAGGCCGGAGGGTCCGTGGCAGACCGAGGTCGTGGTATCGATATTGCCGCGCACCATGTCTGTGATGGCCACCGCCTGACGTTGAGCCTCGCAGGTGGTGTCGCTCAGCCCGTAGGTAATCGGAAACCTTGCTTCAACCAGGATCCGCGCCGCCTCGGCCACGGCGTCTTCCACGGACGCAGGTTGGCCCGAGATCATGGCCGCCGGCGCGTCCTCGATGGTGTGCTCGGCGAACCATGCGCGCCCCAGGACACAGGCATTTTTTGCCTTGACGATACGTTTTTCCGTATCGTCCACGGTCAGGATCATATCGTCGCACACGCACCCGCAGAAGGTGCAGGTGGCATTTTCCACGACGCGAAGGTTGTCGCTCATCAGTTCACATCTCCTGTTTGTACGCGGCTTCCATCAGCCGGTCACCTTTTCCACCAGCACGCGAAGGTTCTTGGAAATCGGCATGCCGCTGCCGGCGGTATCGGATTCCATGAGTTCACTGGACGATGGCCCATAGGGCATGAAAATCATGCCGCTGGGCAGGTCGGTAATCTTGCGCGGTGTACAGGTGACGATGGTCTCCCCGACCCCGTTGCTGAGGCGGACGCGGTCGCCGTCCTTCAGGTCGAGTCGGGCCATATCCTGCTCGTTCATCTCCGCGGTGGAGGTGACCTGCAGATACTCCGGCTTGAGCTTGCCCTTGTTCAGGGACGTCCCTTGCTCGCTGGATCGGCCTGCGATCAATAGCATGCGTTCGGTCATGAATGGTCCGGTCCTGGTGAGGCCGTGGCGATGCAACCGGAAGGGTGCATCACGGCATGGAATCCGTGCGTACTTTGAACTGGGGAGGGACCAGCCAGCGCCTTCGGACCGCAAACCCAAGTACTTCATACCATTAGAACCCAAAGCCGTCAATTTTCTTGTGAATTCCTCAACATACGTGCGGATCCGGGGATCTGGCCTTGCGCTGCTCGTGTTGTTTCTTCCGCACGGGGAATCCAGATCGGGATGTTAGAATGCGCGGTCATTTCCATACCGCCGATCGGTCGCGCCGGCGCAAAGCCAGAGGGGAGCAGAAGTGTCCCGGGAGTCCAGTATCCACGTGCGCGCCTATGCGCGGCTGCATCTCGGGTTTCTCGACCTGAACGGGTCGCTTGGGCGTCAATTTGGAAGCATCGGACTTTCCGTCGACGGCGTGTGTCTGGAACTCCTGGCGGCACCGGGCCCGGGCTTCACGATATCCGGCCCCGGGGCGGCACGCGCCGATGCAGTCGCGCACGCTGTGTTTGAATTTGCCGGCCATTCCGGCGGAGTTGAACTGGAAATCCTGCGCGCAATTCCCGAACACGCCGGACTGGGCTCGGGGACGCAATTGGCGCTCGCGGTCGGCACTGCTTGTGCCCGGTTGAGCGGGATCTCACTAAGCGTGGACGAGTTGGCGAACCTGCTGCTGCGCGGCCAGCGTTCCGGCATCGGCATCGGGACATATTCCCAGGGCGGTTTCGTGGTGGATGCAGGGCGCGGACCGGCCACGCGTACGCCCCCGGTCATAAGCCGGCTGCCGGTTCCAGACCCCTGGCGATTCGTGCTGGTGATGGACCGTTCGCGCCAGGGCGCGCACGGCGACCAGGAATCCGAGGCTTTCTCCCACCTGACCATGATGCCGGAATCCCAATGCGCACATCTCTGTCGCATTACCCTGATGCGCCTGTTGCCGGCACTGGCCGAGGCGGACTGCCCGGCATTTGGTGCGGCGGTGAATGAGATTCAGTCGATCACGGGAGAGCATTTTTCCAAATGGCAGGCGGGCCGCTATTCGAGCCCGGATGTGGCTGCAGCGCTGTCGTTTATGGCCGAGAGCGGCGCAAGCGGATGTGGGCAGAGTTCCTGGGGACCGACGGGTTTTGCGATCTTCCCCGACGCGGCAGCTGCGGTCAGCGCGATGGAAATGGCACGCAAATGCTGGGATGACAATTCGCAGCTTGATTTCGTATCATGCCGCGCCGCCAACCACCCGGCGGTTGTCAGTTCCGGCATGACCCCTGCCCGCCAACACGCCCGCGGCTGAGCCGTCCGCGCGGGATCTAGCAGGTTGATGCAAAACGTGATGAGCGCAGCCAGGCAGAAAATTGCTCCTGCATTTTCTGCATTTCCGCCATCCATGGCGGTCAGACGACGCGAGCCCGCGAAAAACCGGACGCCTCCATGGATGGAGGCGGTACGGGTACATGGATGTACCCG
>CAYMXG010000138.1:0-4651 GCA_964394115.1 uncultured Enterobacteriaceae bacterium
ATCTTGCCAGAAAGCTCTACTTGTCACCTGTCTACGAAGAGGGGAAGCTTACGTAACTATCGTACCCAGTCGCAATTCAACTCCACGTCCAATCCTTAATACTTGTCCTGTCTCAAGACTAGTTTCGATAGCAATCGGAATCTCACCCTGGGGTGGTGGTGGCGGCGCCGGTGGCGGCGGGGGATCATCAGAATCCCCATCTCGGACGCCTTGGTTAGGCCCTCCGTTATCTGAGTTCAAGGCATCGGGAAGAAACCGGTTCTTGAAATCATCCAATTTTCGATTCTCGTTCTGAACCTCATCAAGTTGTTGTTGGTCAAGGTCGTGACGGCGTTGTTCATTGATTTTTTTCGCCAATTCTCGAATACGATCTGAAACAAAGTTGTCCACTGCTTCAATTAGCGGGCCATCATTTGGGCGAACCCGTCCAAGTGCTACGTAGTCTGGCTCAAGCGCTTCCAATTCGATCGTGGCGTATATGAACTGATTTCCGGGTGTATTTGGAACAAGCTCCGAAACAGACTTTGTTCCAACCATGTTTCCCCCAGTTCGATATGAAATCTTCCACCGAGACCGTAGCTCCTTGTACTTGCGGCACATATTTTCGCGAGACGTATGTAAGATGACCCGGCCGCGTCGACGACTACCGTCCAGAGTCGTAGACTGCAAACGCCCAGCGTCATCCGGAATTGTCTCTGGGATATCGTGCACCACAGGCTGCTCAAATCCGGGGTAGGGCGGAATAGGTTCAAGTTCCAGCGCTGCTCCATTGTTTAGCAACTTTCCGTTATGAATTGCATAGAGTTTTAGTTGTTGTACGGCCAGGGTACTTTGGTCATGTCGTAACAGTTTATGAATCAAATCATCCGGATAGAACTTGCCCTTATATATATCTTTTGGGTCGACCCCCTCCGCCAAAGTAAACCGCTGTCCAGAAACAATTGCGTCCTTAAGTTGCTTAGGTAGTTCTTCAATTCTGCAGTCGTACGGTTGAAGACTGGCGCGCAATTCAGCTTCCCAAGACGACACTTCTAGCTCCCTTCCGGAAACTGCATCTGGTATAAATCCTGGTATTCCACGCTCAAGCGATCCGGGTGCGCCTTCCAACCCTTTGCGGTTGAGACGTCCGTTGCGTACGCCTGTCAATTGTGTCAATCCATTGAAACAACTATACATATACGCCTTTCCACCATTTCCCTGTGTAATCTCTTCCTCCACACTAGAGCCATGACCTGACGCCTCAGGATCTTGCCAAAGACTCCAACGCTCGAGATCCTCGTACGTGGCACCACCTACGTCAAGCAGCCCTATTCGTGTTGGTTGCTCGTCGGTCGCATCAACCATTAATAGCAATGCAGCTCTATGGTAGTCGGAGACATCAGCGCGATCACGTTGGTACGCGCGACGAGCATTTTTTAGCCATTCTGCAATTCCCTCGTCATGTCCCTTAATCCATTTCGTTACAGTATGAAGTGTTCCAAGTTCATGAAATTTGATTCTTTGATCTCGCTCGATCGCCATACTCAATTTCTCCAGTCTGTCGCCATTGAACGCTTAATTTTTCAATGATAGATCGAACTAATTGGTCAGTTGCCGCGAGTCCAGAGCTCCTGGGCAAATTTGTTCAATCCGCTTGGAATCTGGTAGCCATCGCGCCCAACTTGTTCGATTAGCTGATTTGCTCGCAAGAAGCCAATGACCGCATAAACTTGATAGCTGGGAATCGAAACTGAAGCGTCACGATTCACGCGATCAATTATTTGTTCTGCTGTAAAGGGGCCTGCGCCTCCTGCAGATAGGGTACTCATGGTTGAAATAATGCCCGATGCTATGGCACGTGGTACTTTATGTGAGTAGCTCTCTTTCCTCTTTCGCGACCATCCAATTCTGTATAGCGTGGCGTTTCGAATTTCAAAGCGAGGGTACTCAGTCGGCATTAGAGGACTTGCAATTGGGTCAGACTTTGTAGCTCCCTCTTTACGTTCATTTAATACCGTTTGTGATTTGGAACGTTTGTTCGATGGCGAAAGCTCATCAATTACATTGCGCACTAACAAGGCAGCATGGCGAGCCGTTTCAACGCCGGAGAGATCACCTGCTTTCGCCCACTCGGCAATGAGTTCAAGTAGCGCTTTATCCGTCTCGGCGAGAACCGCGAGAACACTTTTTGTCGGTTTATTCATATAATATAATATAATATAATATATGCGTGTCTGCAAGCCACGCTAATTCCAACGTATTCATGTACATATGATTTGTGCGGTGCAATAGAGGTAAGCTATAAACGCTCAAACCAAAACCTGTCTTAGGAATGCGAGCCGGTGATTTAGAGCATGCAAGGGCTGCGAAATGCCATAAATCGGATTCTGGCCTTGCTCGATAAAACAAACGTGACTGTTGGCATTCCAGTCACGGTTTTGTATGTCCCATTCCTATCAAAGAGACTTCAACCGAATTCATTTGGAATCATGGGGACAGTGGCATTGATAATGAATCGTTTCGTGCCAGCGGGCCTGTTTCAGCGAATTTGACCCAATGATCCTCGAGATTTCCTGCAGCTCTCAACACTTGAGCCTTCCAGAACTGCGGGGCGACTGCTCATTCCAACAACGCGTTAAACGCGTCCACGTCGAGGATGGCTTGGCGGAGAATCGCGAAGTGTTCATCACGGCGCAGGATGATGTGACTGCCGTGCTGACGTTTCTGCGGGAATCCGACTTTGGCTAGTGCGCGGACACAGTCTCGTCCCGAAAGCCGCCGCAGTTTGCTCACACGGCAACCACGAAGGTATCGAAATGTTCCTCAGGTACCGGCAGGCCATCGCCTTCGAGTGCAGCGATATAGCCCTCGATCGCTTCCTTGGCATTCTCCAAGGCCTGTTCCCGCGTCTTACCCTGGCTGATGCAGCCGGGTAGGCTCGGACACTCAGCGATCCAATAACCATCTTCACCTGGATGTACTACTACTTGGCGCATAAACCGGTCCTCGGAATCATGGAGTCATTGTCATTGAATTGAATTGAATTGCATCGTGCCCACGGACCCAATTCAACGAACCTGACTCCGCGAGTTTACGGCCGCCGCGCTAGTTCCTGATCAAACAAATCTTCGAGACGCGCGTTCGTCCCGCGCATCTGGTCCACGACGTCTCTTGCCCAGTCGAAGTATTCGCGGCGACGCGCCAGATTCCAGTCCGCCGGCGGCGCACTGTTCATGTCGCGCACGTTGCAGATCTTGTCCGCCAGTTTCACCAGTTTTGCCCCGTGACTGATGTGCGCGGCATGCTTCACCTGCAATCGCTTGCGCTCCGCTTTCAGCAGTGACTTGTCGTCGGTGACCTCCATGACAATGGCGGCGATAGCGGGACCAAATTCCTGCTCCAGTTCCGTGGCAGTGGTCTCCGTGTCCTCAACGGTGTCGTGCAGGATCGCCGCGGCCAGAATGAGGGGATCATTCACGCCGCCCTCCCGCGCCAGCAACCCTGCAAGCTGGATGGGATGATTGATGTAGGGCGTGGCATCCACGTCCTTGCGCCGCTGGTCACGGTGTTTGTGCGCCGCGAATTCGAGGGCATGGAGGAGGATGGGGAGGGAGTCGTTCATGGACTGTGGCGGGAGCGCGAAACCCATTCATCCGCACGATGAAAGGTAGAATATAGAAAGTAGAAGGAAGTGTGGCGTCCCAAGAGAATCTTTCATAACTGTGGGTGCGAATTCATTTGCACCATCCCGGCCGGATAAATCCGGCCCCACAGTGAAATACGCAGGTTCGACACGGGACACAACAGTAGGGAGAAACATATCAATGGCTCCATTCAATATCAACACTCTGAAGACCTCGGGTTTATCGAGTGTTTACCCCTACATTCTACCTACTACCTCCTGTCTTCCTCTCTCCGGATGCCTATAACCCCTGAAACCGCCTGCAGGTGGGCCGGCGGCGTGATCCTGCTTGCGTTGGCCGCCTGCGGCAGCCACGAATCCAACCTGGAATCGGGCGCGCGGGACCAGGTCCTGCATTTTGGCAACGGCGACGAACCCCAGGACCTGGACCCGCAGACGGTCACCGGGATACCGGAGACGCACATCGTCATGGCGTTGTTCGAGGGCCTGGTATCCAAGGACCCGGCGGACCTGAGCGCCCGACCCGGCGTCGCTGAGCGCTGGACGATATCTTCGGACCAACGCATCTATACATTCACTTTGCGCCCCGATGCACGCTGGTCCAATGGCGAGCCATTGACCGCAGGGGATTTTCTCTGGTCCTGGCGCCGTGCGCTGACCCCCGCCCTCGGCAACCTGTACGCCTACATGTTCTTCCACATACGGAATGCCGAAGAATTTTATCGCGGTAAGATTTCAGATTTCAGCCAGGTGGGGGTCCGGGCCCTGGATGACCGCACGCTGGAAGTGGAATTGAATGAGCCGGTCCTCTACTTTCTGCAACTGCTGGATCACCACAGCTTCTATCCGGTCAATCCCCGGGTGATTGAGCGTTTCGGCGCCATGGACGAGCGCGGTACACGCTGGACCCGCCCCGGTAATTTTGTCGGCAACGGGGCATTTGTGCTGGATGATTGGCAGTTGAACCGCATGCTGACCGTGAAGCGAAATCCCCATTACTGGGACGCGGTCAATGTGCGCCTGAACGGC
>CAYMXG010000138.1:4661-6465 GCA_964394115.1 uncultured Enterobacteriaceae bacterium
GAACGGCATTCACTTCTACCCGATCCCCATCGCCAGCACGGAAGAGCGCATGTACCGCGCGGGTCAATTGCACGTAACCGATCGGGTGCCGGCGGAGAAAATAGCCGTCTACCGGGAGCGGGATCCGGCTTCGCTGCGTATCACTCCCTACCTGGGTTCGTATTTCTACCGCCTCAATGTCAACGTGCCGCCACTGGGTGACGTGCGTGTCCGGCGCGCGCTGGCGTTGGCCGTGGACCGCGGCCAGATCGTCAAACGTATCACCCTCGGCGGGCAGCAACCCGCGGGATTCCTGACACCGCCGGGCACCGCCGGGTACACGCCCGATGCCGGGGTCAGCCAGGACCCGGAGGCGGCCCGGGCATTATTGGCCGCGGCCGGATTCCCCGGCGGACGGGGTTTCCCGGAACTGGAACTGATGTTCAACACCGATGAACTGCATCGCAAGGTCGCCACGGCGATCCAGCAGATGTGGAGCCGGGAACTGGGCATACATGTTGCGTTGGTAAGCCAGGACTGGAAGGTGCAGATGAGCCGCGAGAGCAATCTGCAATATGAAATCTCCCGCGCCTCATGGATCGGCGACTACGTGGATCCCACCACATTTCTGGATCTGTTTCGCTCCAATGGCGGCAACAATCGCACCGGCTGGAAAAACGCCGCCTACGACGCGCTGCTGGACGAGGCGGCACGCGCCACCGACACCGCGGCGCGCCTGGATCGCCTGCACCTGGCGGAAAAACTGTTGTTGCAGGAACTGCCGATCATGCCGCTGTATATCTACACCCAGGTGCGCCTGGTCTCGCCGCAACTGTGCGGCTGGCAGGCGAACCTGCTGGATCAACACCCTTACAAGTATTTGTGGATAGACGCCTCCGGCAGGGACTGCCGATGACCGGATTCCTGCTGCGTCGGCTATTGCAGGCCATTCCGGTGTTGCTGGTGGTGGTCACGCTGGCGTTTTTTCTGGTGCGGCTCGCACCCGGCGGGCCGTTCGATGCCGAACGCGCCGTGCCGCCCGAGGTATTGAAAAGTCTGAACGCGCGTTATCACCTGGATGATCCCTGGCACCGCCAATACCTCGACTACCTTGGCCGCGCATTGCAAGGCGATCTGGGACCGTCATTCAAGTACCCGGGGCGGTCAGTAAACGAAATCCTGGCCGCCGGCTTTCCCATCACGCTTGAACTCGGGTGTTACGCGCTGCTGGTCGCCCTGGGACTCGGCCTCACCGCCGGTGTGCTGGCGGCTTTGCGCCCCCGGCAATGGATCGATCATGCCGCCATGGCCGTGGCCATGGGCGGCATCTGCCTGCCGACCTATGTCATGGGGCCATTGCTGGTGTTGGTGTTCAGCGTCTGGCTCGACTGGCTGCCGGTGTCCGGTTGGGGCTACCTGCCCGGAGACAAGGTCCTGCCATCGCTGACATTGGGCTTCGCCTACGCCGCCTATATCGCGCGGCTCACCCGCGCCGGCATGCTGGACGTGCTGCAACAGGACTTCATCCGCACGGCGCGGGCGAAGGGCCTGCCGGAAACCACCGTGGTGCTGAAACACGCGTTGCGGGGCGGACTGCTGCCTGTGGTTTCCTTTCTCGGGCCGGCACTGGCCGGCCTGCTCAGCGGTTCCTTTGTCGTGGAAACCCTGTTCCAGATCCCGGGACTGGGGCGCTATTACATCCTCGCTGCCTTCAACCGTGACTACACGCTGATCCTGGGCACGACGATCTTTCTCGCCGCGCTGATCGTACTGTTTAACCTGCTGGCGGACCTGCTGGCCTTCTGGCTCGATCCGCGCCAGCGCC
>CAYMXG010000139.1:0-6464 GCA_964394115.1 uncultured Enterobacteriaceae bacterium
ACGCCGGCAAGTACGTCCATGTAGGCTCGGGTTCGGCCATCCCTGGCCTCACACGTCCCGCCAACAGGCGATCCGGCCGCGCGCCGGCTCGGTCACAGAATCGTCTAGGTGGTTTTCTTTCCCACCATGTCGGCCAGACGTTCACCGAGGATGTAGCTGATGTTGAAGTTGAGCTTGGCAACGATATTGGGGAAGAACTTCAGGTCCTTCTGCATGCGCGTGTAATCAAAGCGCAAGGCGGATACGGAAGTCAGTGCGCGCACATCCGCGGTGCGCTGCATCTCGCGGATGTAGCCGATTTCGCCGAATACCTGCCCGGGGTGCAAGGTGGCGAGCACCCGTGACTGCCCCCCGTCGCGCCGGATGACCTCCACCTGTCCGGACAGGATCAGGTACATGCTGCGGCCCACGGTATCCTGCTCCACCAGCAGGTCCCCGGCCGCGAACTCGTTCAATTCCGAGATCAGTATCGCCTTGCGCCGCTGGTACTCGGTCATGTCGTGGAACAACGGGCTTTCCTCCAGCACCGCCTGGTCCACCTTCATGCCCAGGATCTGGTACAGGCCCACCAGCCGCACCCGCGACATGACAATAGGCGTGATCAGCAGGTTGGCAAAGATGGAGAACAGCATGGTCGCGGCGGCCAGGGCCCCGAATTGCGCCACGACCGTGAAATTGGAGAACAAGAGGATGCCGAAGCCCAGCGCCAGCGCCAGGCTGGATACGATCAGCGGCGGGGCCTCCTCCTCCACTGCCTCGTTGACCGCGGCCTGGTAATCGGAGGTGCGCCGGCACTTTTCGTTGTAGCGTGCCAGCAGGTGAATGGTCCCGTCCACGGCGATGCCGATGGCAATGACCGCGACCATGGCCGTGCCGGGGTTGAGCGGGATGTCGAGGACACCCATGATGCCGAACATCATGGCAATGGGGATGATGGCCGGGATGAGCGCAATGGCCCCGCCCTTGAATGACGTGAACATCGCCGACATGATGAGGAAGATCATAGCCAGCAGTGTGAACAGCGACTTTACCTGGCCGACCATCAGCGTTTCAGCGGCGTTGTTCACCATCAGGTTCTCGCCGACGATATTGACCTTCATGTCCGGGCCGGCAATGGACAGCACCACGTCTTCCAGTTCCTTTACGTAACCGTTCAACGTGTGCGAGTCACTGATATTGTGCCGCACGACGATGTTCGCACGGCTGTAGTCGTGACTCACATAACTGTCCAGGTCACCACGCTGAAAGAACATCAGGTACTGGGCGACCAATTGCCGGGTTTTGGGCAGCGCCAGGTGCTCGTAGCCGCCATGAAATTCGCGGTTCACGTAGGCCAGGTGGTCTGCGAGCGAGATGCTGCGATCAAACCCGCCCTGTTTCTTCATGAAGGCCTGGATCTCGGCCAGCTTGGCGACGTTGTCCGGGCGCTGGAAGGCATTCTCGGCGCCGGCATCCAGCGCGATGAAGAACACCTTGATTCCCGCGAGGTCCTTCTGGATGCGTTTGGTGTCCTGGATCAGCGGCCTGCCCGCCGGGAAATAGGACAAGGGGTCATTGGTGACGTACAGGGTCGAGGCCTGGTGCAGGAAAAAGGCGCACATCAGCGCAGTGATGGTCAGCGTGGCGCGCGGGTGGTTGGCCTGAAAGTGGCGAAACACCGACATGATGTGGTCGGGCATGCCGCTGATCGTGGACGCCTCCATCTCCTCGCGCTGCCCGGGTCCGAACCAGGACAGCATCATCGGGACCAGCAGCAGCGTGATGATGCCGTTGGCGAGCATCGCGAACGTGGAGGCGAATGCGAATTGCTGGATCAGGCCGATATCCGTGAACAGGTTTGAGGCAAAGCCGAGCACGGTGGTCAGGATGATCAGGATGGCCGAGATACCCAGGTTGCGCGCCATGTAGGCGATGGCCTCGCCACGCGGGTCTTTATTGTTGTTGTCGAGGCCGCGATAGAACGCCGCCACCAGGTGCGTATCCTCGGTGGAGCCGATGACGATGATCAGTGACGGCAGCATGGCGCTCAGGATATTGATCGGGATCTCGAGCCAGCCGAGCAGGCCAAAGGTCCAGACAATGGTCACCGCTGCGGTGACAAGCGGGATCACGGCCGGCAGCCAATTGCGCATGAACAGGACAATGGAGACGACGAGTATCAAGGCCGACAGCGGCCCCAACAGGATGAAGTCCTCATACAGCGCATCCTTCAATTCCACGGTGATGCGCGGCGGGCCCACCTGCACAATTTGCTCAAAGTGGCTCCGGTTTTGTTGCAGCAGTCCTTCCATGGAGTTGTACAGGCGGCGGTTGAACTCCGGATCCTCATCCACGTTCATGGCCGACACGACCATGGCCATGACGTTGCCTTCATTGGAGAAGAAATTCCCGAGGTAGAGCGGATTGCGCATGGCGCGGTCGCGAACGGCGATGGCCTCCTCCAGGGTCCGGGGAGCGGCCCTGAGCAGGGGTTTGGCGTTGACCTTGCCGTTCGCGCCGTCCACGGTGTGGAGCGTGAACAGGCTGTCGATGCGGGTGACATCACGCAGGCCTTCGATACTGCGATGCAGGATCTCGAGGCGCGCCAGTTGCGCCGGCGTCCACAACTTCGGGTCGCGAATGTAGATGATGGTCTTGTTGTCCGAGCCGAATTCGCTCATGACGCGCTGATAGATCTGGCGCGCTGGATCGCTGGCCGGGATCAGGCTGTCAAAGCCGGTGTCCACGCTCAGGCGCGGAAGGCCGGCGGCGGCCAGCAGCGTGATGACGGTAAGGATGATGGTGACGACCCGGGGATGCCGGATGCCCAACAATAGAAACTGCGTGATCACGGGTTTTGGCCTCCGCTGGTGGCCGACACGGCTTCGGCGGGTGACTCCACATCCTCGGCCGGTTGCGCCTGGAAGTGTTCAAACAGCCAGGCGCCACTGAACATCTCCGCGGGCACGTAGTTGCGCGAGAAAATACGCCGGTCAACCTTGATCAGGGTATGGTGTTGTTCGCGGTAGTCGTCCATGAGCATCAGGTTGGCATGCCACATGGAACCATCCACCACCTTGAGGTCATAGGATCGCTGCCGCCTGACAACCTCTCCACGAGCGTCAAAATGATCGCTGCGGGTGATAAAGAGATTGTCCTGGCGGATGAAATGGCGGCGCTGCGGGCGGGTTTTCCCCGGATCGTCACCGGCCCGGAACACGTCCACGGAGAAATAGGCCTGGTTTTCCAGTTCCACGTCATCGCTGCGCACGTACAGGTATTCGGACAGCATCTCCCCGGTCAGGCTCTCCACGGAGAAGTCCGTGCCCATGAATCCGTTGTCGTGATCGCCCGGGTCGCTGGTGATCAACTGCTGGCCCAGTGCCGGCAGGTACAGTTGCGAGGTGATCACGCCGGTGGCGTCGCGCCGGGCGAGCAAGGCGACGCCCTTGACCTGGAGCGGGCTTTCGAAAACCAGCAGCAACTGGACACTGCCGTCAACTTCGACGCGCGAGTAACGGCGCGCCGTGCGGGTGTCGCGGAATCCGTTGCGGTCCACCAGGACGATGGATTGCTCCTCGTAAATGTAGGGGTATAGATGCTGGCGCGCGTGCACTTCCTGCATGATCTGCGGGCCGGTCCAGTTCTCGTGGCTTTCCGCCGCCACTGCGGCGACGGCAGTCATCAGCAAGGGCAGGATGAGGTAGCGGCCGGCTTTCATTTCACGGTCCCGTTTCCACCGGGGCGCCGTCCGGAATGCTGGCGGCAATCTCTTCGGACAGTTGGCCGTAGAGTTCGCTCATGGCCGCGACCATGGGCCCAAAGTCCCCCTTATCCATGGTCTCGGTGGACTCCAGTTCCAAGCCGTGGGTCTCCGGCACCGCCTGCGCCGTGCGTGCGTCCAGGACCTGCCAGCGCGCCTTCAATCTGACGTGCCCGTCCACGTCCTGCTCAAATTGATCAATGTGGACCTGGAGGCGCCAGGCTGGCGGGGTCATGGACCGATTCAGGGGTGTGGACACATCCGTGGTGCCCAGCAGGCCGGACAGGTTGCGCGCCATGGTGCGCAGCAGGTTCTTGCGCAGGCTCTCACCCCACTGGTGATACTCGGCGTAGACAACGCCGTTATTGCCGGTGCGCGTGGCAATCTGGAAGCGCTCCAGGTACTGCGGGATGTGCAGGTCCATGATATCCACGGCCGGGGGCGGCCCGGCGGACTCCGCGGCGGTAAATGCAACCGGGTCCACCAGGTAATAACGGGTCGTAGTGCCGCCCTTGCCGAGGCAGCCGGCCAGTGTCAATGTCAACAGCAACGCGGCGCTGACGACCCGGCTCAGGGATGCTCGGTGATGTGCCATGATTATTTCCCCTCGGGTTCCTTGCCGAAAATGATGGCCTGTGGGTGCCGCTCGAGCGTATCCACCAGCGAGCGGATGGAGCGCATGGTCTCCTCCAGTTCGCCGGTGGCCTGGATCAGGTTGTAGTGCAGCGGCGAATTCGGATCCAGCAGGCGGTTGGTCATCTCCAGTGTCGTGCCGAGGCGGTCAAGGGCGACGTGGCCGGCATTGATCGCCTCCTGCAGATTGGATTCATCCACCTTGGACACGATGCTGCGCAGGGACTCGAGCGCCTTGCCCAGATCCACGATGGCGGCGTCCAGATCCGGGGAATTGGCAATCTTGCTGGTGCCGCGAAGCGTGTCCAGCAACTCCTTGCCAATCTCATCCACCTTGACCTTGTCGAGTTTGGACATGAAGCGTTCCGCGGCCTGGGTGATGGATTCCAGGTTGGCGGAATTGATGGTCGGCAGTTCCGGATACCGGGTCTCGCTGCCCACCAGTACCGCAGGGCGATCTGGTTGCATGGTAAGTTCCACGTACAACTGGCCGGTCAACAAACTGCCGGTTTGCAGGCGCGCCCGCATGCCGCGCTCCACCAGGTGCGCCAGCGTGCCCTCGGGCGCGGCCAGCGGATCGGAGTTGCGCTCCAGGATGCGTTCCGGCTCGATCTCCGCCAGCACGGGGATGCGGAATGTCGTGGCCTCCGAATCGAACTCCAGCCGGATATCCAGCACCGAGCCGACCCGGATCCCCTTGAACTCCACCGGTGCGCCGATGCTCAGTCCGCGCACTGAATTGTCAAAGAACATCACGTACTGGAGTTTCTTGGTAAAGGCATTGGCGGTCACGCCGTCGTGGTTGTCATACAGGGTAAACACGATGTCCTCGACATCGTCGGAGACCGGCTCCAGTGTGGCCGGGGTCTCGAAGGCAATGCCGCCGAATATCAGT
The DNA here is from genome assembly GCA_964394115.1 of uncultured Enterobacteriaceae bacterium. Lineage (GTDB taxonomy): Bacteria > Pseudomonadota > Gammaproteobacteria > Eutrophobiales > Eutrophobiaceae > 2-02-FULL-61-13. Next base: position 5,271 of record CAYMXG010000139.1, read on the forward strand.
GATTCAATGGACTCGGTGTGAATGCGCAGGCCATCGGCGTTCATGGAGACATCCAGGCCGCTGACGTTCCAGAAGCGGGTATTGCCGCGCACCATCTGGTCATAGGGGCTCTTGATGAAGGCATGGATGAACACGGTACGGCTGTCATTGCCCAGTTCATGGCCCAGTACTTCGCCGGCCGGGATGCCCTGGTAGTAAATCGGGGAGCCGGTATCCACGGAGCGCAGTTTGTCGGTGATCAAGACAATCTTTATGCCCTCGTCAGCGGAGGTTACCACCGGCTGTTCCTCGAGCCCGATGAAATGCAATTGCGGTGCGCCCTTGCCCGGCTCTATTTCAATGTAGGACCCGGAGATCAACGTGCTCAGCCCGGAGGCCCCGCGCAGGCTCAGTTGCGGCCGTACCACCCAGAAGCGGGTGTTGCGCCGGAAGAACTCCTCGGTGCCCTGGTTGAATTTGACTGTGACGATGACGTTGGAGATGTCCTCGCTGAAGCGGATGCGTTCGACCATGCCGATATCCAGGTTCTTGTACTTCGCCCGCGTCTTGCCCACCTCGATCCCTTCCGCGGTCTTGAAGCTGATGGTCACCTCCGGGCCCTGTTCGCGCAGGGTCTTGACCACCAGCCAGCCACCCACCAGTGCGGTCAGCAGCGGGATTAGCCACACCAGGGATGGACCGGAACGGATGCTCACATGTGGGCGCGAGGCTTCCATGGGATCTATCCCGGCTCCTTCGCGGCGCCGGCACTGTCCCAGATCAGGCGCGGATCAAAGCATTGGGCGGCGAACATGGTGGAGATCACCACTGCGGCAAAGAAGGTGGCACCGATGCCCGGCCGGATGGTGGAAAGCGCATCGAGGCTCACCAGCGCCGACAGCAGGCCGACCAGGAATATGTCCACCATTGACCACGCCCCCACGGACTCGGTGACGCGGAACAGCAGCGTGCGATCGCGCGGGCGCCAGACCGAATTGTTCCGGATGGACCAGAGCAGGAAACTCAACACGATCAGTTTCAACACCGGTACCACGATGCTGGCGAAAAACACGATCAATGCCAGTCCCCACATGCCGCTTTCGATCAGGTGCAGGATGCCGCTGAGGATGGTGTTCGGCTCGCCCTGGCCAAACCGGATTACGGTCATCACCGGGTACACGTTGGCAGGGATCAACAGGATGGTGGCGGACATCA
>CAYMXG010000140.1:0-6460 GCA_964394115.1 uncultured Enterobacteriaceae bacterium
CGTCCACCTACCGTCCGCAGGAGAAAAACGAGAAAGGGGAGGTGCATCACCATCTGGGTATTCTGAGCGTTGACCGTGGAAGAAAGGCCGTCATGCTGCGGCATTTCCACGAGGAGGGTTTCGTCAATCTGTTCGCTTTGAGTCCACCGGCAGGCAGACCGCCGATACTCATCTTTGCGAGCGAAGACTTCGAGAACTTCGATGACTCATGGAAGGCAAAAGAGACCTACGAGATTATTTCCAACGACGAGTTCATTGAAACATTTGAGCTGGCGCCGCCTGGCAATCCGTTTGAGGTCTACAGCAGAAACCACTTCAAGAGAGTGCCGTAGCCCAGCCCGACAAGTCGCTGCAGCGGGCAATTCCTGGCCCGGCCGAGCATGCGCTCCTGGCAGAGGAGTGGATATGAGGAGGTCCAGGCGCATGGTTAAATCCCTCGCCTATCCGCCCATCTCCAGACCGAGATCCCGTGGTTTTTCAGGCTGTTTCGGATTAATCGCACCCATACCCACGTGGCGCGGAGGACGTCCCAATAACTGCTGCAAGTGATTGGCCCGAGGCAGGTTGTCTCGTCGCAGAAGTTCCAGATGCCCGAATGACAGCGGAGAGAAATGCAGGACATCGCACAGGTGACTTATCACGCGGGCCAGCCATAACGGGATGGAGATAGCCAGCGCTGGGCGCAAATGAGACGGTCGCATGGCGGCAAGGTAATCCTGCATGTTTCTTTGCGCAGTGCCGCCCAGTTCGACCTCCCTTCCACACTTTGCGTCACGCTGTTCGCACAGTGTTGCCATGGCTTCGCCAAGGTCACGGGCGTCGAGCGCCGCGATTCTGCCCAGCGCATCCGGAGACGTGCAATGGATTGGCCATTGGGCCACCCGCCTGATCCATTTGGCGCCAAATCCACCGTCTCCATCCACAAGCGATGGCCGCACGATTATGTAGTCGGCTCCACTCGCTGCAATTGCCCGCTCGCCAGCGAGCTTGGAGCGCAGGAACCGGCTGTACGCCATTTCGGTCAATCCCAGGGCGGATACGTGAATCATCCGCTTGCCTTGCGCAGCACAGGCCCTGGCAAGTGCTGCGGGGGCACGATGGTGAATTGCATCGTAGGATTCTCCGATCCGCTCACGCAGAATCCCCACGGTATTGACCACTGTGTCCATCCCGTGGAGCAGCGTGTGCCAATCCGCGGACTCGGTCATGTGCTGCATCCGGACCTGACGGAACCTTGTATCGACGCGCAAGTTGTCACGCGTGCCGATAATCACCGTATGGCCGCGCGAAATGAGGGCGCGGACCACGTGCCGGCCGATGAAGCCTCTACCACCCAGCACCAATATGATCATGGTTTTCATCATCCGTATGTTCTGTATTGACAGAATTGTATGTTAGTAATAGCATAGGGTCAAGGTAATGAAAGCAACGTTTGGGAGACCCGAAATGACTTCTGATCCCATGGAAAAGGCCCTGACGCCGGTGGGCCAGCGCTTTGTGCTGCATTGGGGCGAAATGGGGTGGCGCTGGGGCGTCAATCGCACCGTGGCGCAAATTCACGCACTTCTGTTTCTGGTCGGACGCCCGTTAAATTCCGATGAGATCGTCAGCATCCTGCGCGTGGCGCGGTCGAATGTCAGTAACAGCCTGCGGGAATTACTGAATTGGAATCTGGTGCGAGTGGTCCACCTGGTTTCAGATCGCCGGGACCATTATGAAACTGACCAGGACCCATGGGACTTGCTGCGAACCATCATCCGTGGCCGCAAGTCGCGAGAATTCGATCCGACCCTGAAGGTGCTCCGGGAATGTGTCGGTGACCCCGCCATGTCGGAGCTGGATGATTCGGCCCAGAAACGGGTACGCGAGACGCTGATTCTGATGGAATCCCTGTCAAGTTGGACCGACGATATGTTGAACCTGGAGACGAACACACTGAAAAAATTGATCAAACTCGGCGCAAAAGTGCAAGGGCTGCTTCGGCCTGGATCAAGATAGAAATCATGTTGCAGCCCGTAAAATATCCCCTGACGGTTTTCTACGATGGCTCATGTGCCATGTGCGCAAGCGAAATGCAGGCACTGAAGGCGCTGGACCGGGGAGCGTTTTTGGAATTGGCGGACTGTTCCGTGTCCGAATTCAGGCATCAGGAGGCAGCGGATGCAGGCGTATCGGTTGCTGAGATGATGACACTGATCCACGCCCGCGATGCACGTGGCCGCTGGCTTGTGGGGGTGGAATGCTTTGAAGCGGTGTATCGGGTGGCAGGCCTGGAATGGGTGGCGCGTTTCCTGGGAGTGCCGGTTTTGCGTCCAATTCTGGAGGCTTTATACCCGTGGATCGCGCGCCACCGGCAGATTCTGTCGCGCGTGGGAGTGAACGCAATTATCCGCGCGCTTATGAGAATACCGTCGCGCCCGCCTGATGACCCGGCGGCGGAAAGCTTGCCGCCGGGTCCACTGCACAGCGCCGGAGGTCAGCCTGAGTCAGGTGTCGGCGCAGCGGCTTCGGCGATTGAGCCAGGCTCGAACAGGTTGACAACGCGCTGCACGCCGCCGACATTGCGCGCGACATCGACGATGTCGTTTGCCTCATCACCCGAAACGAGTCCCATCAGATAGACGACGCCGTTTTCGGTCACTACTTTGACATGAAACCCGGACGTGCCTTCATCGGCGACGATCTTCGTCTTCACCTTCGATGTGATCAGCGTGTCGCTGGTGCGCGAGGTCAGGGAACTTGGCGCGGCGATCGTGATCTCGTTGTGCACGTTGCTGACTTTTGAAATTGCAGCCACCAGCTGACCGGCACGCGTTCGCAGTATCTCGGTGGGAGCTTCGCCGGTAAGCAATACCCTGCCATTGAAGCTGGTCACGTTGATGTGTGCCTGCGCGGCGAGGTCCTTGTCGGCAAGGAACTCCTTGCGTGCCTTCAACTCTATCGCTTCATCGTCGACGACAGTGCCTACCGTGCGTCGATCGGCACTGACTGACGCGGTACCGGCGGCACCGGCGGCGCCGGCCGTTATCGCTGCCGCCATGCAGCCGCCAAGCAGTGGCGCCAGAGTCAGCAGCACAATGTATCGGGGAAGGTTCGTGCGCATGGTGTGATTCCTCCACGGTTGGTCTCAGAGTTTTGACGCCGGAATTGCTGGGAGAGTTCCCACTACAGGAGGGGGATGTCTGATCTGCGCAACACCGGGCTTCCGGTGTGCAGAGACAGAATGTCGCGCTGAGCCGGCTCCGGATTTACGCGTCCGTGACGTTCTGTGCCGCCGGGCACGCTGCACGGACGGCGGCGCGCATCACGCCTACGCAGTCAGGAACTTCAGCACGCTGTCCAGGCTTTCCTTGGCATCCCCGAACAACATGCGCGTGTTCTCCTTGTAGAACAGTGGATTGTCCACGCCGGCGTAGCCGGTGGCCATGCTGCGTTTCAGCACGATGGTGGTCTCGCCCTTCCACACTTCCAGCACCGGCATGCCGGCGATGGGGCTGTCCGGCACTTCCTGTGCCGCGGGATTGACGATGTCGTTGGCGCCGATGACCACTGAAACATCCGTATTGGGGAAATCACCATTGATCTCATCCATCTCCAGCACGATGTCATAGGGCACGCGCGCCTCGGCCAGCAGCACGTTCATGTGCCCGGGCATGCGCCCGGCCACGGGATGGATGCCGAACCGGACATTGACGCCCTTGCTGCGCAGGACCTTGGTGATCTCGTTCACCGTGTGTTGGGCCTGGGCCACGGCCATGCCGTACCCCGGCACGATGACCACGTTCCTGGAGGCGCGCAGCAGCGCGGCAGTCTCCTCCGCGTTGACGGCGACCACTTCTCCGCCCGGTGTCGCGGCGGTTGCCGATCCGCCCGACGTGCCGAAACCACCGGCGATGACCGCGATGAACCTGCGGTTCATGGCGCGGCACATGATGTAACTCAGGATCGCACCGCTGCTGCCGACCAGGGCGCCGACGACGATCAAGAGATCATTAGAGAGCATGAAGCCGGTCGCTGCGGCCGCCCATCCCGAATAACTGTTCAGCATGGACACCACCACCGGCATGTCCGCGCCGCCGATTGCCATCACCATGTGAATGCCGAACAACAGTGCAACCACGGTCATCAGCAACAACGGCTCGATGCCGCCGCCGGCCGCGGCCTGATCCAGAAACATCTTTCCAAACCAGATGGCGGCCAGCAGCAGGCCCAGGTTCAGCCAATGCCGGCCAGGGAGCAGCAGCGGCTTGCCGCTGATTTTCGCGCTCAGTTTTCCGAACGCGATGATTGAGCCGGAAAACGTCACCGCGCCAATGAGGATGCCGAGGTAGGTTTCGACCTCGTGGATCACGCGCTCGGTGTGATTGAGATTCGCCGCGGCCGTGGGGTCCATGAAATTGGCGAAGCCCACCAGTACCGCGGCAAGGCCGACCAGGCTGTGCAGGATGGCCACCAGTTCCGGCATTTGTGTCATCTGTACCTTGCGCGCCAGTAACAGGCCGATGGCGCCGCCGACGGCCATGCCCCCGACCAGGATGCCGTAATTCGCCGTGATGACGCCGAAAATGGTGGATACCAGCGCAATGGTCATGCCGACCATGCCGTACAGATTGCCGCGGCGCGAGGATTCGGGGTGACTCAAGCCCCCGAGTGCGAGGATGAAGAGGATCGTCGCGCCGATGTATGAAGCAGTTACCAGTCCATGTGTCATTTCTCTTTCCTCACCGGCGGAACATCTGCAGCATGCGCTGCGTAACGGCGAATCCGCCGGCGATATTGATGCTGGTGATCAGGATGGCAAGTCCTGCCAGCCACATGATCCATTCCCCGGAGGCGGAGACCTGGAGCAGGGCGCCGATGATGATGATGCTGCTGATGGCATTGGTGACGCTCATGAGCGGCGTGTGCAACGCCGGGGTCACATTCCAGATCACCATGTAACCGACGAAACAGGCGAGCACAAACACCGTGAAATGGGACATGAATGACGGCGGTGCGACCATGCCAAGCCCGAACAGCACCAGTGCGCCGAGCCCGAAAGTCATCGCCAGACCCTTTGCGCTGACCGGTTCCACGGCCCCATGGCCATGGGTAGCCGCGGGTTTCTTCTCCGCGGGCTTCGCGGGCGCCGCGGATAACCTGGGCGGAGGAGGTGGCCAGGTGATCTCGCCGGCCTTGATGACCGTGGCGCCGCGCACGGCCTCGTCTTCCATGTCGATCTTGATGACGCCGTTCTTCTCCGGGCACATGTCCGTGAGCAAGTGGCGCAGGTTGGTGGCATACAACTGGCTGGACTGGTTGGCGAGGCGGCTCGGCAGGTCCATGTAGCCGATGATGGTGACGCCATGGTGCGTGGAGACCTTGCCGGGCTCGGTGAGTTCGCAATTACCACCCTGTTCGGAGGCCAGGTCCACAATCACGCTGCCGGCCTTCATGGATTTCACCATGTCCGTGGTGATCAGCTTCGGCGCCGGCTTGCCGGGGATCAGCGCGGTGGTGATGATGATGTCCACTTCCTTCGCCTGGGCCGCAAACAATTCCATCTCCGCCTGGATGAATTCCGGGCTCATGACCTTGGCGTAACCGCCTACGCCGCTGCCTTCCTCCTTGAAATCCAGCATCAGGAACTCCGCGTCCATGCTCTCCACCTGCTCCTTGACCTCGGGCCGGGTGTCGAAGGCGCGCACGATGGCGCCCATGCTGCGCGCGGTGCCGATGGCGGAGAGTCCCGCGACGCCGGCGCCGATGATGAGCACCTTCGCCGGCGGGATCTTGCCTGCGGCGGTGATCTGGCCGGTAAAGAACCGGCCGAAGTGCTGGGCCGCCTCGATCACGGCACGATAGCCGGCAATATTGGCCATGGAGCTGAGTGCATCCATCTTCTGCGCGCGGGATATGCGCGGCACGCTGTCCATGGCCAGCACGTTGCCCTTGCGCGCGGCCAGTTGTTTCAGCAACTGGGGATTTTGCGCCGGCCACAGGAAACTGATCAGCGTCTGTCCCTCACGCAACAGGTCCGTTTCATGTACGCCGAGGGCGGTGTGCTGGGCCGGTCCACGGACCTTCAGGATGATGTCTGCGGCAGACCAGAGTGCGCGTGTGTCCCTGATGATCGAGGCGCCGGCCTGCTCGTAGGCGCTGTCGGTAAAGTTGGCGGCCGCGCCGGCATTGGACTCGACCAGGACGTCGAACCCGAGTTTGCGCAATTGCCCCACCACGTCCGGGGTGGTGGCGACACGGCGTTCGCCTTCCTGGATCTCACGTGGAATACCGATCTTCATGTCTCTCTCTCCGTGCTTTTGTATGTGTCCGGAGCCGCCCACGGCGCGCAATGGGCGGCGATACTAGCATGAAAAAAATGGGGTTGATGCTGCTTGTGAGTTCCTGCACACGCGGGATACATGCCCTTGGCAACGCCGCTCCTGCGCATCCTGCGCTCGCGGCGTACCGTACGTCCCTG
>CAYMXG010000141.1:0-2793 GCA_964394115.1 uncultured Enterobacteriaceae bacterium
ACGCAGCAGGCGCGCCAGTTCCAGCAGGCCGGCGACACCGGAGGCATTGTCGTCGGCGCCCGGGGTCATGGTCACCGTATCGTAATGGGCCCCAATGACGATGATCTCATCGCGGCGGTCACGCCCGTACAGATCCACGACGATGTTGCGGAACCCGTCGTCGAATATCTGTTGCGCGGGAACGAGATCCATGGATTCAAATTCCCGCGTGATGTAGTCCGCCGCCTGGTCCAGCTTGTTGCGCAGGTACTTGTGGCGCTCACCTATCTCGCCGGCCAGCACCTGCACATGTCCTTGCAGCCGATCCCGCAGGACCACTTGTTCGTTGGTCAACGGCGGTAACGCGCCGGAATAGGACAGCCCGGGCATATGGATGCAGTAATACAGCAACGCGGCCAGACCCGCGACAGTCAGCACGATGGCCGCAAGCACGCCGCGCACCCACTCAGTGATGGTTGCGGGTACCGGCGTTTTTCCCGCGCCGCGGCCGCGCATGCTCAACGGAGATCCGGATCCGGCCATAATCGCGCATAGGCGACCCGATCTCCGACGCTAATGCCCAGGGATCCCGTCAATCCCCCATTGATCTCCAGCACCGCGCGCGCCGCCCCACGGGAGCGCAGGTTGGTTTCAGACAACGGCACCGCGTCACGCGCAATATTTGCCACCCGGCCGTCGGCATCAATAAAGATGATGTCGAGCGGCAAGAGGGTGTTCTTCATCCACATCCCCACTTCCCTGGCCGGCTCGTACAGAAACAGCATGCCGTGGTTTTTCTCCAACCGCTCGCGGAACATCAAGCCCTGGCGTTTCTCCGCCGCGCTTTGCGCAATCTCCACCTGGAACATGAAGCGCTTGCCGGTCTGGGTGACCAACGTCAACTCTGATCGGGCAGGCTCCGCAGCTCCCGCTGCATGGAGAAACAGCAATGACAAAAGGCCGAAAACGATGCCAGCACTTGCTGTACCTCGGCGCGAAACACCCCGCACCGAGCCTGGCCCAGGCCGTTTTCGCCCCGCCATGGGTTCAGCCCTGGGATAAAAGGTTTCGCAAATCGATCACTGCGGCATTGGCCCGGGAGATATACGACGCCATGACCAGCGAGTGGTTCGACACCAGGCCAAAGTCGGAACCGTTCATTATTACCGGACTCCATACCTCGCCCTGCGTGGCCTCCAGTTCCCGGATGATCTGCCGCAGACTCACCAGGGCATTCTTCTTTTCCAGCACCGAGGAAAAATCCTGTTCCACAGCGCGCAGGAAATGGATCAAGGCCCAGGCGGAACCGCGCGCCTCGTAGAACACATCGTCGATCTCCGTCCACGGTGTCTGCACCAGGACCATATCCGCCTTGGCAGTGGATTGCGTTGCGGCGGAGTCTCCCTGCAGGTCGGTGTTGATGCGCAACTGGCCGACACTGGCGCTGAGGCGCTGTGACAGGCTGCCCAGGCGCTTCTCCACCACCGCCAGCCAGGCCGCCAGGTTGTCTGCGCGCGCGAAGAATTGCGCATTTGAATCATCGGTATCGGAGAGGCGCGTCAGGTAGCGCTGCAGTGCCTTGATACCCGTTCGGTATTCCGATTCACTGGATGGCAACATCCACGACTCGGTGTCATAGCTCAACTGCGGGGCGGCAATGACAAGATCATCGTCCTCGGTGGATTGGGATTGCGAGCGGCTGAAGTCATTGCGCAGCGCACCGACAATATCCCGCACCTGGGTAACGACCCCGAATTCCCAGCGCGGAATATTGTCCATGAGCACGCCCGGCGGGGCGATGTCATTGCTCAGGTAGCCGCCACGTTTGTCCAACAGGGTCTGCGTGACATGGATTATCGCGCCCGTGGTCACATCCCCGATGACGAGATCCGGCGCCGTGCCTGCTGCCTCCTGCGCGAAGGACTGCACATCGAACAACTCCGGCTCCTGGTCCCAATGGAACATCAGCGCCAGGATCGCCGCCACGTATACAACTACCAGGCCTGAAACGATTCTCGCAATGGCGCGAGTGAGGCCGGTGGAGTCGTCAAGATCAGGATCGTTCATTGAAAGTTCCTTCACCGAGGGGTTGACCCGGGTATTCTAAGGAAACTGCAATTCCCGCATACATCGCATTTACCCGGCCCGGTACAATGCCCCTGGAAATGACGGCTTTTCAATATCTTTCAAGCAGTTGTGTTCCGTGCCGGCGACCATGAAGAAATCATCAACGATGCATTCAGGTCATTGCCACTGCGGCGGGCTGGCTTTTGACTTCTCGACTACACGCCGGCCCGATGCATGGCCATTGCGGCGCTGCCTGTGCAGCTATTGCCGATCCCAGGGCGCGGTCTGGACCTCCGATCCGGGCGGACGGCTCCGCTTCCACACCCGGCATGGCCTTGACATGCTCCGCTATCGTTTTGGGCAACGCAGCGCGGATTTTCTGCTTTGCTCACGGTGCGGATCCCTCGTCGGCGCGGTGGCACAGATCGAGCAGTCGCAGTTTGGCATAATAAATGTGTGTGCGCTGGATGCCGGCAGGGACTCATTGCCGCCCGCCCGCACCGTAGACTATGCAGATGAAAATCCGGCCACGCGCGACCTGCGCCGGCGGCAGAACTGGACACCTGTCGTTGACCATGACAATGAATAAGGGCATGCCCTGAATGCGCATCCTCGCCATCACCATCGGCCTGCTGTGCATGAGCAATGTGTTCATGACCTTCGCCTGGTACGCGCACTTGAAGGAACTCAATCACAAACCCTGGATCATCGCGGCACTGGTGAGTTGGGGCATCGCGTTGTTCGAGT
>CAYMXG010000141.1:2803-6393 GCA_964394115.1 uncultured Enterobacteriaceae bacterium
CGCGCGACCTGCGCCGGCGGCAGAACTGGACACCTGTCGTTGACCATGACAATGGATAAGGGTATGCCCTGGATCATCGCGGCACTGGTGAGTTGGGGCATCGCGTTGTTCGAGTACCTCCTGCAGGTGCCGGCAAATCGCATCGGCTTTACCGTGCTCCCGGTCGGGCAACTGAAGATCCTGCAGGAGATCATCACGCTGTCGGTATTTGTGCCGTTTGCGTATTTTTACCTGAAGGAGCCGTTGAAGCTGGATTACCTGTGGGCGGCGCTGTGCATCATCGGCGCCGCGTTCTTCATCTTTCGCGCCAAGTGGGTCGGCGCCTGACCCCGGAGGGTGACATGCATCGCAGCCGGCTGGCGGGATTCATCATCGATTGCAACACCGGTGACCTGGATGGGGCGGCGGCATTCTGGGGAGCGGCACTGGGCTACCAGCCCAAAAAGCTGGCCGCGCCGGAGGAGGCCAATTATGTCCGCCTGGAAACCGGCAATGAAAATCTGCACATCGAGGTGCAGAAAGTGGATCACCCGAGCCGGGTGCACCTTGACATCGAGACCGACGATATTGATGCCGAGGTCATGCGCCTCGAGAAACTGGGCGCAAAACGCCTCGGCCGCGTGCACACCTGGTGCGTCATGGAGGCGCCCACCGGACAACGTTTTTGCGTCGTGCGGGTGCAGAACCCGGGCTTTGATGCCTCCGCCCGCACCTGGAAGGATTAAACCGTGCTGCCCAGGACTGTTAGCCTTCACCGTCCCAATAGTTGACGTTGAGCGCCTCACGCCCGACAAAACGGAAGAACTGCGGTGTGCCGTCGCTTCCCGGCGGCAACTCGGCAAAGACTCCGAACTTTTTGCTGTCGGGATACTCGGCAATCTCGGGTGTCTGCCGGGTGCTCACTGCCAGGTAGCGCAACTCCTCCGTGCCGGTGTTCGTGATCTGATGGGCCGTTTCAGGGCCACCCGGCGGACACGCGATGATGTCGCCGTGCCGGATCCCGAACGTCTGCGCGCCGATGCGAAGCTCACCGGTGCCCTGCAACACGAAGAACATCTCCTCATTCACGTGATGGGAATGAAATGGAAAGGCCGCCTTGCCGGGTGGGACGGCGGTGATGTTATATCCGAGTTTCACGGCGCCGATCCGGGTGCCGACCTGGCCGGTGCGGGCGTCGAAGCGGTCGGCGGCCGCACCCTTGGCGGCGAACCCCGCGGGCCGGGGCGCGTACTCCACGTCCTCGACGTTCAATATGGGCTTGCTCATCGGGGGTTTACCTCCAGTTAACGGGGTAAGTGCCGCCCTCGCGGAGGCGGGCGGAGAGATCACATCCGTTTACGCACATAGGCTCCCGGCGCAGCCTCGATAATTTTCAACTTTCCATCACCTGGCTGACGCGCCGGGACTTCGCCGCCGGCGAACTGCTGGACCCAGCGCTGCCAATCCGGCCACCAGGAACCTTCGTGGCTGGTGGCGCGGGCAACCCAGTTCATGGGCGTGCCACCCACGTCCGGACCGGAATAGTAGCCGTACTTCTTCGCCGCGGGCGGATTGACGACGCCGGCGATATGGCCGGACTTGCCGAGCACGAACCGCAGCGGACCGGACAACAACCGCGCGCCGGCGAAGGTGCTTTCCCACGGCGCGATGTGGTCCTCTTCCGTGGACAGAAAGTACGCCGGGGTCTTGATGTCGCGCAGGTCAATGGCCACGTCCTTCACGTGCATGCCACCCGGCTGGCAGAAGCGGTTCTCCAGGTACATGGTGCGCAGGTAGGTGCTGTGCATCTTCGCCGGCATGCGCGTGGAATCCGAATTCCAGTAGAGCAGGTCGAATGGCACCGGATCCTTGCCCAGCAGGTAGTGATTCACGAAGAACGACCAGATGAGGTCGTTGGAGCGCAGCAGGTTGAACGTGGTCGCCATCTCGGCCCCTTCGTGGTAACCGCGCTCGTTCATGCTGACCTCGAGGCTGCGCAACTGTTGTTCGTCCACGAACACGCCCAGGTCCCCGGGCTCGCTGAAATCCAGCATCGTGGTCAGGAACGTGGCCGAGACAATGCGCATGTCGCCCTTCGCCGCCATGTACGCCAGCACACCGGCCAGCAACGTGCCGCCGATGCAATAACCGATGACATTGGCTTCCTTCTCGCCAGTGGCCTGCTCGATGGCATCCAGCGCCGCCATGGGACCCTTGAACACGTAATCGTCGAAATCAATGTCGGCCAGTGATTCGTCGGGATTCACCCATGAGATCACGAACACGGTGTGCCCCTGACCCACCAGCCACTTGATGAAGGAATTCTTGGGCTGCAGATCGAGGATGTAATACTTGTTGATCCACGGCGGCATCACCAGCAATGGACGCCGATGTACCTGCGCTGTGGACGGCGAATACTGGATGAGCTGCATCAGTTCGTTCTGGTAGACGATCTTGCCCAGCGTCGTGGCGACATTCTCCCCCAGCGTGAAGGCCGTCTCATCCGTCATGCGGATGCGCAGGCGCCCCTTCTCCACGTCGAAGTCCTCGACAAAATGGCGCAACCCGCGCAGCAGGTTCTCACCCCCGGACTTCACCGTGGCTTCCAGCACTTCCGGATTGGTGAGGATGAAATTGGTCGGCGACAGGGCATCCACGAACTGCTTGGTGTAGAAATGCACTTTGCGCGCGGTCTTCTCGTCCATGCCCTCGGTATTCACCACCGCGTTTTGAATGGTCTCTGCCGCCACCAGATAGGATTGGCGAATGAAGTCGAAAAACGGGTTGGTATCCCAGGCTTCGTGGCGGAAACGGCGGTCCTTGCCCGGGCCCGCCGGATCCGACTCCTGTCCGCCGCCGAGCATGCGGTTGGCGGCGCCTAGCCACATCGTCAGGTAGGTATTCCACGCGGCAACCTGGGCCTCCGCCATTTTTTGCGGATTGGCCATCATTGCGGCGGTCAAATCCAGGAACGCCTTGCCCACCCCCAGCGGGTCGACGCTTGCCGGATCCATTGGATTGCGCGGCGCCAGGAATTTCTCCATCAATTGGTGGCTCTGGCCCGCGATGTTACCGACGGCCTCGGCGAGTTGCGCCGGATCGAAGGACGGTTGTGGCGTGCCGGTGGTGGAGTTGCTCATGGGTGGTGGTCGATTAAGCAGGATTTGCTGCATTGCAGCATACAGTGATGGCGATCTTTCGTCAAGATTTTCATTGGGTTGCGATTGTACCCCCCAATCCGGGGGGGTGGACGAATATCCGCCGTCATCCCGCGTCGGGAAACAGCCAGGGTGCGTCCGCGGCGCGGCGCCGTTCGTAGGCGCGGATGGCATCGGCCTGTTGCAACGTTATGCCGATATCGTCCAACCCATGCAACAGGCGTTCCTTCAGCGCCGGATCTACCTGGAAGGAAATCACCCGGCCCGCGGGCGTAGTCACGGTTTGCGCAGTGAGATCCACTCCCAGCCGGTAACCGGGCGCCGCGGCTATCTCCGCGAAAAGTCTCTTCACCTCGGCATCCGGCAGCACCACGGCCAGCAGGCCATTCTTGCCGCAGTTGCTGAAAAAGATTTCGGCAAAACTCGGGGCGATGACACAGCGGATGCCGAAAT
>CAYMXG010000142.1:0-6379 GCA_964394115.1 uncultured Enterobacteriaceae bacterium
GACGGCTGGATCCGGCGCAAGTACAAAACCAGCGGCTGGAAGGGGACGCTGATGGTGGTGAATACCGTCGGGCACCTGGCCGAGGCGGCGTTCCACCACCCCGATCTCACGGTGTCCTACGCCTTTGTCATCGTAAAGTTGATGAACCATGAGGCCAAGGGTGTCACGGACAAGGATTTTGAGCTGGCCAAAAAGATCGAGGAAGTGATCCAGTGGCAGCCCGCCAAAACTGAGGGCAGTGCGCTGAGCGGGACACCGGATGATCCGCGATTCAAATATATCAAATACGATTAGTGTGGTGTCCCGCAAGAAAGTTGCCCATATGGAACCGGTGTCACTTGTCATTCCGGAAGCGGCGAGTGAGCCTTTAGCCCCGGACTTGATCCGGGGCGCTATCCGGAATCCAGGCGATGCCAGACGCCGGCTGGATTCCGGCTCGCGCCTGCTGTGCAGGCTTGGCCGGAATGACGGCGGCGGCAGGTTCATTATTTATGCAAGGCTCAATAGGAAGACAGGAATGCCGAATAAGGCAGGAAAGAAGAGTCCTCTATTATTTGCGCTTCCAGGCGCCGGAGCGGCCGCCGGTTTTTTCCATCAGTCTCACGCCGTCAATGGTCATACCCCGGTCCACGGCCTTGCACATGTCATATACCGTCAGCAGGGCGATCTGAACGGCAGTGAGGGCCTCCATTTCCACGCCGGTCTGGCCCACGGTCTCGGCAATGGCGCGGCAACGGATTTTCCTGCCGCGGGTATCCGGCACCAATTCCACTTCCACGCGGGTCAGGGAGAGGGGGTGGCAGAGCGGTATCAATGCAGCGGTCTTTTTGGCAGCCTGGATACCGGCCACACGCGCCACGGCCAGCACATCTCCTTTCTTTTGACTGCCTGATACGACCAATTTGAGCGTCGCTGTCTGCATGGTGATGCTGCCTTCGGCCACGGCGCGGCGCCTGGTCGCAGGCTTGCCGGCAACGTCCACCATGTGGACCTCGCCGCGGCGATTGAGATGAGTAAGACTGCTTTTGCGGGTTCGGGCCATGGGATTTGAAAGCTGGTGGAGTCGAGCGCGTATAATAATAGTAACCTAACATCGCGAATACCACGCATCAGGTCGAATCAGCCATGCCCATCAAGGTCAAGTTTTTTGCCCGCTTGCGAGAGGAAGCCGGAATCGGTGAGCGGGAGATTGCGTTTCATCCCGGTATATCCGTGCCGGAAGTCTGGCGGCAGGCCGGGGCCAGGGGGGAAATGCCCGAGGCCGTGCTGATTGCCGTCAACATGGAATACGCGCGCGGGGCGGTCACGCTCAAGGATGGCGATGAAGTCGCATTCTTCCCTGCGGTCACAGGTGGTTGAAGATGCGCATTGAACTCCGCGCCGCACCCTTCGATCCCTATGCGGAGATCGCGGGCCACGAACGCGCTGCACTAAAGCATGGCCAGTTCGGCGCGACCGCCTGTTTTGTCGGCACCATGCGTGATTTCAATGACGGCAGCCCGGTCAGCGGTATGACGCTCGAGCATTACCCCGGCATGACCGAAAAACATCTGCAGGCAATTTGTGATCAGGCTGGCAGCCGGTGGGTGCTGCAAGAGGGCCTGGTGTTGCATCGCGTGGGACAAATCGCATTGGGCGAGGCCATCGTGGTCGTGGCCATCTGGTCCGCGCACCGGTGCGATGCCCTGGACGCCTGCCGGTTCATCATTGAAGACCTCAAGTCCAAGGCCCCGTTCTGGAAGCAGGAGCAGTTGCAGGATGGCGAGCGCTGGGTAAGCAACAACACATCCGGATACGAATCCCGGGAACAAAAGCTGCGATCATGAAAATCCGGGTGCTTGGCGCCGCGGCGGGCGGCGGGTTTCCGCAATGGAACTGTAATCATCCCAACAGCCGGCGGGCGCGCAGCAGGGATCCCCACGCCATGCCGCGCACGCAGTCCTCCATCGCGGTCAGTTCCGATGGCGTGCACTGGTTTCTGTTCAACGCTTCGCCGGACCTGCGCCAGCAGTTGAATGACAGCGAGGTCCTGCACCCAACGCAGGGCTTTCGCCACAGCCCCATCCAGGGTGTGGTGCTGACCAATGCCGACGTGGATCACGTCACCGGCCTGCTGACGTTGCGGGAGTCCCAGGCGTTCAATTTGTACGCCACGTCGCGGGTACTCGCCGTGCTGGGCGCCAACTCCATCTTTAACGTGCTGAATCCCAAGTTCGTTCAGCGCCTTCCGATCAAGCTGGAGGAAGCATTCGAGTTACTGGGTCCGGATGGATACGCCTCCGGCTTGATGGTCAAACCCTTCCCGGTGCCGGGGAAAGTTGCGTTGTGGCTCGAGGACGCGACCAAGGGGCCGAATTTCGGTTCCGTTGAAGAGGATACGATTGCGCTGGAGGTGTCGGAGCGCAACTCCGGCCGGCGTTTCTACTACATCCCTGGCTGCGCAGAGATGAAACCGGATCTTTCACACCGGGTCCGCGGCGCCAACCTAATCTTCTTCGACGGCACACTGTGGGTGGATGACGAGATGATCCGGGATGGCGTCGGTGTAAAGACCGGCAAGCGCATGGGTCACATGAGCGTGTCGGGAGACGATGGCACCGTGGCGGCATTTTCCGCCTCGAACATTCCCCGCAAGATATTTATTCACATCAACACCACGAATCCCATCCTGCTGGACGACAGCGCGGAACGAAAGGCGGTCAATGACGCCGGTTGGGAGGTGGCGTTTGACGGCATGGAAATTACGTTGTGACTGAAGCGTGAAGGGTATTTCGTGAAGCGTAAAGAATCTTGAGCGACCTGTCTTCTGTTTTACGAGATACGCTTCACGAGCGACGAGATACGTTCAGACTATTCCGAAGAATGGCTCTACATCAACCAGTTCCCCGGGATCCACGCCGGTGCTTTCCATGGACAGGATGATGAAACAGTTTGCCTGGGCCATGGAACTCAGGATGCCGGAACCCTGTGCACCGGTTTTGCGCACCACCATCAGCCCATTCGCATCCCGTTCCAGGATCCCGCGCTGAAACTCAATCCGGCCCGGACGCTTCTTCAGGCGTGAAACACACGGCACCTTGATACGCAGCACGGCCTGCTGATTTTCACCCATCAATCGCCGCAATGCCGGCTGCACGAATTCATAAAAGGTCACCATCACCGACACCGGGTTGCCGGGCAGTCCAAAAAACCAGGCATTCTGAACCCGGCCGAAGGCCAGGGGCCGGCCGGGCTTCATGGCGACCTTCCAGAATTCCACCTGCCCGGTCTTCAGCAGTATTTCCTTGACGAAATCCGCCTCCCCCACGGACACCCCACCGGAGGTAATCACCACGTCGGCGCCGGCAGCGGCCTGGACGAATGCGGTCTCCAGGGCGGTGCGTTCATCGCGCACCACCCCCAGGTCAATGAATTCCGCACCGAGGCGCGAGAGCATGCCGTGCAGCGTGTAGCGGTTGCTGTCATACACATCCCCCGGTCCGAGGTCTTCTCCGACGGAGCGTAATTCATCGCCGGTGGAAAAGAATGCCACGCGGATCCGGCGCCTGACTGCGATGATGCCGATGCCGAGGGAGGCGAGCAGGCCAATGTCCGCGGGTGTGAGCCGGGTGCCGGCCTGCAGGACACGGGCGCCGGCTGCGATGTCCTCGCCGGCCTGGCGCACGTTTTCACCGGGTTTGGTATCGGA
Organism: uncultured Enterobacteriaceae bacterium; assembly: GCA_964394115.1. Classification (GTDB taxonomy): domain Bacteria; phylum Pseudomonadota; class Gammaproteobacteria; order Eutrophobiales; family Eutrophobiaceae; genus 2-02-FULL-61-13. Next base: position 3,689 of record CAYMXG010000142.1, read on the forward strand.
ACCGATGCGAATGCGATTCCCGAGCCGCTCGACACGCTCCTGGATAACGATGGTGTCCGTCCCCGAAGGCAATATACCCCCGGTCATTATGCGCACGGCCTCACCTGGTGCGACCGCGCCGGCGTAGGGTTTGCCCGCCCAGGAAGTGCCAGTCACGACCAACTCCCGCGTGCCGGATGTGGGTAAATCACTTGCCGAGATTGCATAACCATCCATGGCGCTGTTGGTGCCGCCCGGGACATTGATGTCTGAATGCACATCGTTGGCAAGGACGCGCCCCAGGGCCGCCCGGATTGGCACCACATCGGATTCGGTGACCGGTTGCAGTGCCGACAGGATCCGTCCCATGGCCGTGTCCACTGCCAGGGAATTCGGATCGAAATCATCCATGCAACTTGGGTCGGTTGTGATGGAGGTCTGGTTCATGGGGCAGGCGGTGCGTTCAGCCGTCAGTGTGGCGAGCCGGATCAAAACGGTCAATGATGAATGCGGCGATCGCGGCCGGAGCGTTCAGGTCAAGTACCGGGATGGCAGGGACTTCCACCAGTGGGGCGTCCGTGGCCACGGCGATGATGTCGGCATCCCCGGGGTAGAGCAGCGGCTGGCCGAGGGTCGGCCGGTGCAGTTCTATTTTGGGTATGGATTCCGGCTTGAATCCCTCCACCAGAACCAGGTCCAGTGCGGAGCGATCCAGGTGATCCAGGTAAAACGCCAGCGCGTTCTGCGGCGGCTTCGGTGTTTCCGCAATCAACGCCCAGCGTCGGCGTGAGCCTACCAATACCTGGCTGGCCCCGGCCTGGCGCAATTCATAGCTGTCCTTGCCCGGCAGGTCGATTTCGAACGTTTGATGGGCGTGCTTGACAATGCCGACACGCAGGCCCTGTTCCGTGAACAGGCGCAGCAGGCTGATCAGCAGCGTGGTTTTGCCGGTGCCGCTGTAGGCCGCAAAACCCACCACGGGTATTTCAATCTTCATGGACTTTGCCGGTGCGGATCATGGCTTCCACGCGGGTCACTTCCTCGGGTGTATTTACATTGATGAAGGTTTCCGGCCGGTCGCTGAAATCAACGCTGGTGCAGCGGTGTTCAGCGAACCAGCGGTCGATCTTGCGTTCACCGCGCGCTAGGAACCCCTCCACTGACCCGAGCAGACTGGTATCCAGCAGTGCGAACACCGGTTGCATGCGTTCACCGTTGTCAGCAACGGCAATCTCCGCGCTTGCGTCCTGCTTCGCGCCGGCCAGGCGTGTCACCAGGTCACCGGGCACAAAGGGTGAATCGCATGGGACCGTGATGATCATCGGTGTATCAGCAACGCGCATGCCGCTGGCCATGCCGGCCAACGGCCCATTGAACCCGGACAGCGCGTCGGCAATCACCGGCACGCCATAACGGGCATAGAATTCGTCATTCCGGTTGGCATTGATCAACACCGAGCTGACCTGGGGTCGCAGGGACTCCAGCACATATTCGATCATCGGACGTCCGGCAACCTCCACCAGCCCCTTGTCGCGGCCACCCATGCGCCGCGCCTCTCCCCCGGCTAGAATGACACCGGTAATGTGCAGGGGGGCGGGGGGTTGAGTGCGCATTGCTGGAATATGACGGATGCATTTTGCCCCGTCAAACAGGTGGGCGATTCCGGCTCATTTTTCCAATGGCAGGTCCGACCAATGCAGTCCGATTCCAGCGCTGTGACCGAGATCAAGACGGATTCGCAAGTTGATCCGTCCAATGAAGTCCTGGATTCGTTGCGCACCCGGTTCGTAGCGCGCGGGCTCAACCGGCTCGCTGCCCTGGCACTGATATTTGGAGCCGTGACGGCGATTGCGGTTGTGGTCAATATCGGCTTGCGCTACTGGGCTCCGCGGCATGCCATCCAGGAAAGTGCGGCGAGCTACGCGTTTGTCATCGCCCTCTTCGGATTGTCATTACTCATGTGGTGGGCGATTGACCGGCGTAAATTCCCGGATCGCTCCCTGACGATAATGGGGCTGGCATACGTTTTTATTTTTGGGTTCAGCATTGCCGTGCTGCATGCCCAGTCGCTGTGGTGGCTTGAAAGTGAACGCATGCAGGGAATCACGTGGCTGAGCGTGTGGATCCTGTTGCAACCCATCCTGTTGCCGGCGACGTTGCGGCAGTCACTGGTAATTACCGTGTTGCTTGCGCTGTGTGCGCCGTTCGCAATGACCTTGATGGCCGTTTACTTTGAGCTGGGAATGCCCGGATTCATCTCCTATTTTTCGGTAACGTTTCCAAACCTTGTTGCTGCAGGTGTGGCCTTGTTCACCGCGCGGGTGATGCAACAACTGGATTCGGAAGTGACCAGGGTGCGATCCATGGGCAGCTACCACCTGAAACATAAACTGGGGCAGGGCGGGATGGGCGAGGTATGGGAGGCCACCCATCGGTTACTATCGCGCACTGCTGCCATCAAGCTGATTGATCCGGGCGCCCTGTTGCGACAGGACGCCAGGTCGAAAATCGTGACGGAGCGGTTTTTCCAGGAGGCCCGGGCGGTATCGAGCCTGAGTTCGCCGCATACCGTCCAGTTGTTCGATTTTGGCGTGACCGAAGCCGGCACACTTTATATTGTCATGGAACGGCTGGACGGCGATGACCTGCACTGGATCATCAAGCGGAATGGATGCATGCCGCCCGCGCGCGCCATGCATATCCTGTTGCAAA
>CAYMXG010000143.1:0-6231 GCA_964394115.1 uncultured Enterobacteriaceae bacterium
TCCGCCGGGCGCACCTCAGTGGCGTCACTTCTCTGCACGCAGAAGAAGATCACGCCCCGGCCGCCACCGGCAACCACGTGTTCCAGTTCACGCAGGTGCTTCGCCGCGCGCGTGCTGACGGCGTCCGGAAAGTATGCGATGCCATCCTCTGCCAGCGTCACATTCTTGTTCTCCACGTAGCAATCGGGCCGGCCTGGGCTGGTCAGTAACAGATCGATGCGGCTGTTCTCCTTGCCGTACTTCACTTCGGGGCGCACATGGTCATAGCCCTCCAGTTCCTTGATGCGACGCTCCGCCAGCGCTTCCTGCACCAGCACCGACGGCAGCCCGGTGTTGATCCCCACGAGCACACCGGCGCGCGGTTCCACCAGTTCCCAACCGAAGCGGTATTTCCGCTCCGGATTACCGGAATCGCGCAGCCATACCCGGGAGCCGGGTATGCAGCATCCGGCCAGGGAACCGGTGTTCGGTGTATGGGCGGTGAGGGTGCTGCCATCCGCCAGTTCCACATCGGCGAGGAAGCGTTTGTAGCGCCGGATCAGCCGGCCTTCGATGAGTGGTGTCTCGTAACGCATATTGAAGGAGAAGTTTAACAGGGCCGCTCCATTGCCCCGCAACCTGAATTCCAGCAATCTATGCGTGCAATCTGCATTCTGGAGCAGCCGGCATGAAAGTATTGGCAATGGTGATATGGGCGGTGATTTTGGGCGCCTGTTCCGGCAGTGACGCGCCGGCGACTGCGCCGCGGGAAAAAGGGACCCTAAGCGAGGACAACGTATTCAAGGCTGACGTGGATGCCCTGGCCAGGGCAAAAGAGGCGGAGAAAGTTATTCTCGATGCGGCAGAGCAACAGCGCAAAGACATTGACGCCAACCAGTAACAAGACCGGGCGTCCGGGCACGCTCGACGGGTTGTACATCATCGATGGCGCCATGGCCACGGAGTTGGAGCGCCGCGGCGCCGATCTGAACCATGCGCTTTGGTCGGCGCGAGTGCTGGCGGAACAACCGGCACTGATTGAATCGGTGCATTTCGACTACTTTGCCGCCGGCGCGGATATCGCCACCACGGCCAGTTACCAGGCCACGTTTGCGGGCTTTGCCCGTTGCGGACTGGATGCAGATAGAAGCCGGGAGTTATTGCAGCTCAGCGTCCAACTGGCCTGTGACGCGCGCGATCGATTCTGGGCGAACCCCGGCCATCGCACCAACCGGCGTTATCCGCTGGTGGCGGCGGCCATCGGCCCCTATGGCGCCCACCTTCACGATGGCTCGGAGTACACCGGCAACTACGCGACGGACAAGTCCACGCTGGCGGACTTTCATCGCCGGCAACTGGAGGTGCTGGCCCGGAGCGGGGCGGACCTGATTGCGTTTGAAACGGTGCCGAGCCGGCATGAGGCCGAGGCGCTCATGCAACTGCTGGAGGAGTTCCCGGAGCAACGCGCGTGGATCAGCTTCAGTTGCCGCAATGGCACGCAAGTCAGCCATGGGGAAACTTTTCGTGATTGTGTCGCCATGGCCGGAGGCAGCCCACAGGTCCTGGCGGCCGGACTGAATTGCACGGCGCCGGAGTTTGTGGCATCACTGCTGGCCAGCGCTGCCCCGGTGGCCGCCAAGCCATTGCTTGCGTATCCCAACAGCGGCGAAAAATGGCATGCCGGGGACAATTCCTGGACCGGGGCCGGCGGTATGGACGATATTGCCGCGCAGGCACGGCACTGGCGCGCGGCCGGCGCGAGTCTCGTCGGCGGCTGTTGCCGGACCACACCGGCCCATATCCGTCAGATTGCGGGCGCTTTACGCGAACATTGATACTGATCAACCGGGATGAGGCTACACTTCATTAATCTATTGGCGATCGTTCACGGAGGATCAGGCTATGGCTGACTACAAGACGATACTGGCGGCCGTGGATTTTTCCGATGTTTCGGCCGGTGCCTTGCGTGTCGCCGCCGACCTGTCCCGGCGGCTCGGTGCCCAATTAAAGGTTGTGCATGTGGTGCAGCCCCAGCCGGTGCCGTTGCCATTGGAGGGTAGCGCCATCTACATGGACGAGGTGCAGTCGTGGCAACTGGACGAGGCCGAAAAGAGTCTGGCAGCCTTTATTCAGGAACACTGCGCCCCGGGGTCGGTGTCGGTGACCAAGGTCCGGTCCGGCGTGGCCGCCACGGAGATCAGCGCGGCCGCGGCGGACATCGGCGCCGACCTGATCGTCCTTGGCACCCATGGCCGCAGCGGGCTCAAGCATTTACTGATGGGGAGCATTGCCGAGAGTGTGTTGCGCGTGGCGCCGGTACCGGTGTTGTGCGTGCGTTCCTGAATTAGTCCGTATAATGCGTGCCCCGCCGGCGGGCCATTGTGCGCCGCGGTCACCCGGGTCACGTACATGAAAGTCTCCATCATCCCTGTTACAAAATTCCAGCAGAACTGTTCTGTGCTCCAATGCGAGCAGACCGGGCGTGGCGCTGTCGTGGATCCCGGCGGCGATCTGGATCAGATCCGCGCGGTATTGCGGGAGGAGAACGTGGAACTGGAGAAGATTCTCGTTACCCATGCGCATATAGATCATGCCGGCGGTGTCGCGGAACTGGCGCGCACCATGCAGGTGCCGATCGAAGGGCCGCATCCGGAGGACAAGTTCTGGATTGACGCGCTGGCCGACCAGGGGCGCATGTTCGGTTTTCCACCTTCCGAGCCGTTTACGCCGGCGCGCTGGCTGGGGCAGGGTGACGTGGTCCGCTTCGGCAATGTGGAGATGGATGTGCTGCACTGCCCGGGACATACGCCGGGGCACGTGGTGTTTCACCATCGCAAGGCGCAGATCGCACTCGTTGGCGATGTCCTGTTTCACGGTTCGATCGGCCGGACCGATTTCCCGCGCGGTGATTACGGCACCCTGATCAATTCGATCTGCGGACGTTTATGGCCGCTGGGTGATGACGTCCGCTTCGTCCCGGGGCACGGTCCGACCTCCACCTTCGGCGCCGAGCGCCGCAGTAACCCTTTTGTCGGGGATGCGGCCACCGGCTTGCGCTGAGTTTGCGCCGCTGCGCGTAATCGATTTGCATCATTCTGATAAGATGGGATTTTGATGAACCTGGCACTCAATCCGCAAGCAATCGGAGGCAAACATGAAACTTTACACATTCCCCCCATCACCCAATTCCCTGCGTGTATTTGCCGTCGCCCATGAAACCGGCCAGCACCTGGAAATGGTCCCGATGGATCTGTCCAAGGGCGATCACATGAAGCCCGAGTTCCTCAAGCTGAACCCCAACCACAAGATCCCGACGCTGGTGGACGCTGACTTTGTGCTGTGGGAATCCACCGCCATCATGCTCTACCTGGCCTACAAGGCCGGAGGAAAGCTGATTCCCACGGAACCCAGGCCGCGGGCGCAGATGCACCAGTGGATCAGCTGGAACACGGCGCATCTGGGTCCGGCGTGCGGGATCTTCCTGTTCGAGAACATGGTCAAGGAACTGTTGAAGATCGGCACGCCCGATCCGAAGCAACTGGAAAAGGCCGACGGGGAGTTTGCGCGCTTCGGCGCAGTGCTGAATGATCACCTCAAGGGACGCAAACACCTCGTCGGTGACAGCACCACCATCGCCGATCACCATGTGTTCGCATCCTTCGTGCATGCCGGCGGCTGCGGATTGCCGGTGGCGAAATTCCCCGAGATCCAGCGCTGGTCAGCAGCAATGGCGGCTTCGGCGCCCTGGCAGAAGGCGCTGGCAGTCCTCAAGCACTGATCACGGTGCGCGACGTCCCCCCGCGTTCCTTGCACGACGGCGATTTTACGCCGCTGCCGTTGCACATCGACGCCGTGCCGGTATGGCAGGCGGGGGGATTGCTGGGGATGACCATTTGCCCGGGGCAGCCGCCATGGAATGGCTTCGACGTGAGCCGGGAGCGCAACCTGGACGCGGATATCACCGCCATTCGGGCCTGGGGCGCCAACATCCTGGTGTCGCTGATGGAGGGTGAGGAGATGCGCGAGTATGGCGTGCACCAGATCCCGGAACGGGCGCGCCGGCTGGGTATCCAGCATCTGCACCTGCCGATCCCGGACATGCATGTGCCGGAACAGGATTTCGAGCTGGCCTGGCGCAATGCGGGACCCGCGTTGCACCAGGAATTGCAGCGCGGCGGAAAGATCGTTTTGCATTGCTATGCCGGATTGGGACGCACCGGGACCATTGCGGCACGCATGCTGGTGGAGTCGGGATTGACGCCGGAGGAGGCCATCAGCCAGGTCCGTGCTGCGCGGCCCGGCACGATCCAGACACGTTTGCAGGAGCTGCACGTGCACAAGTTTTACTCCCGCTGACGGGTAGCGGCATGCTTTCCTTCACCGACGTCGGCCGCCGCTTCGGTGCGGTAAACGCTGTGGATGGTGTAACTCTGGCGGTACTTTCAGGCGCAACGACAGTGCTGATCGGCCCAAGCGGCTGCGGCAAGTCCACGTTGCTGCGCCTTGCCACCGGCCTGGAAAAACCCGATCGCGGCACGGTAAGTTTCCACGACGAACCATTGGGCGCGGAGAACCTGCCGCGCCTGCGTCAACGCATGGGCTACGTGATACAGGACGGCGGCCTGTTTCCCCACCTGACCGGTGCTGAAAACGTCACACTTATGTCCCGTTACCTGGGCTGGGATGCCGGACGGATTTCCGCCAGGCAGTCACTGCTGGCGGACCTGGTGCAGCTGCATTCCGACCAGCTGAACAGGTATCCCCTGGAACTCTCCGGCGGGCAACGGCAGCGTGTGTGCCTGATGCGGGCCCTGATGCTGGATCCGGACCTGTTGCTGCTGGATGAGCCCCTGGCTGCGCTGGACCCGCTCATTCGCGTGGATCTCCAGGATGTGCTGAGACGAATATTCACCACCCTGGGCAAGACGACGTTGCTGGTGACGCATGATCTGGCAGAGGCCGCCTATTTCGCCGGGCAAATTGTCCTGCTGCGCGCGGGCCGAATCGTGCAGCAGGGCACCGTGCGCGAGTTGCTGGAGCAGCCGGCCGAGCCGTTCGTGGAACAGTTTGTCAAAGCGCAGCGGGAGCCCCTGCGTTTGCTGGCGCAGTCGGTGACGTGAAGGCACTGGCCTGGCTGCTGTCGTTGCTGTCGGCGGGTGCATTGGCCGGCCCGGTGCAGATCGGCTCCAAGAAATTCACCGAGGGCGTGATCCTGGGAGAGATTGCTGCGCAATTACTTGAGGCGCACGGCGTGGGCGCCGAGCATCGGCGCGAACTCGGCGGCAGCCGGGTGTTGTGGAGTGCCTTGCTGAGCGGGGAGATAGACATCTATCCCGAATATACCGGCACGCTGACTCAGGAGATCCTGGCGGATGCCGCGCCGCAATCGCCGCATGACCTGGCGGCGCGACTGGCATCACTGGGCATCGGCATGACCACGTCGCTGGGATTTGACGACAGTTATGTGTTGGGAATGCGCAGTACGCAGGCGCAGGAACTGGGCATCCGGCGCATCTCGGACCTGCGCCGATTTCCGGACCTGCGCCTCGGTCTCAGTAACGAGTTCCTGGAACGGGCGGACGGCTGGCCGAGTCTGCGCGCGTTCTATTCCCTGCCCCACGCCAGGGTGCAAGGCCTGGATCACGACATTTCCTACCGGGCCATTGCCGACGGCAAACTGGATGTCATCGATCTCTATTCCACTGACGCAGAGATCAGGCAATTCAATCTGCTCACATTGGTGGATGATCAGGAATTCTTCCCCCGCTATGACGCCGTGTTGCTGTACCGGCTGGGTCTGCCGCAACGGTTCCCGGAGGTCGTGAAGGTTCTGGAGCAATTACAGGGCCGCATCTCCATGCAGCGCATGATCGGCATGAATGCAGCGGCACGTATAGACCGGTTGCCGGAGGCTGAGGTTGCGGCGGCCTTCCTGGACCAGGAGTTCGGTCTGCAAGTGAATGTAAGCGCCATCAGTCGCGGCGAACGCCTGTGGCGCACGTCGGCAGATCACCTGTTGCTGGTGGGGTTATCCCTGGGCGCGGCCATTGCCGTCGCTGTCCCGCTGGGTGTTGTGGCAGCGCGCCGGGACGAATGGGCGCGCGTGATTATTGGTGTTGCCAGCGCCATCCAGACGATACCGGCGCTGGCATTATTGGTATTCCTGATCCCGCTGCTCGGGATCGGATTTGCGCCGGCGGTGGCGGCGTTGTTCCTCTACAGCCTGCTGCCGATTGTGCGCAACACCTATTC
>CAYMXG010000144.1:0-6195 GCA_964394115.1 uncultured Enterobacteriaceae bacterium
CCGCTTTTTCCGGCGCCATGCCCATCAGGATGCGGCGCACCGGCACCTCCATCTTTTTGCCGGTCAACGTGTAGGGGATCGCAGTCACCTCGTAGATCCTGTCCGGCACATGCCGGGGTGAATAATCGGACTTCAGGCGCGCACAGATCTTCTCCTTGAGTGCGTCATTCAGCACCGCGCCCGGCGCCGGTTTCACGAACATGGGCATGAAGAAGCGCCCGCCGGGCAGATCCAGGTTGACGATCAGCGCGTCTTCAACTTCCGGCAGGTTCTGCACGCAGCGGTAGATCTCGGCCGTGCCGATGCGGATGCCGTAGCGGTTCAGCGTGGCGTCCGAACGTCCGAGCACAAAACAGCCGCCGCGCTCGTTGATGCGGAAAAAATCCCCGTGGCGCCAGATGCCGGGGAATTCGGCGAAATAGGTCTCCCGGTAACGCGTGTTGCCCGGATCGTTCCAGAAGGACACGGGCATGGACGGCATCGGCTTCCGGATCACCAGTTCACCCACCTCGTCCACGACCGGCTGCCCGGCATCGTTGAAAGCGTGTGCGTCCACGCCCAAATGCCGGGCCTGGATCTCGCCGGCGTAGATCGGCAGCGTGGGCGCGGCGCCCATGAATCCGCTGCAGATGTCCGTGCCGCCGCTCCCAGGGCCGACCAACAAATCGGTTTTCACGTTGTCATAGAACCATTGCATACACTCCGCGGTCACCGGGGACCCGGCCAGCATCACGTGGCGCAGCGCCGAGAGGTCGAACTTGTCTTTCGGCACCACACGCGCCTGCTCCAGCATCTGCACATAGGTGGGGCTGGCGCCGAACAGGCAGGTGCCGGTGTCGGCGACAATCCTCCAAAGCGCATCCGGTTCCGGATGCGCAGGATGACCGTCATAAAGCACCGGGATGATGCCCATCAGCAGCGAACTGACGAGGAAGTTCCACATCATCCAGCCGGTGGTCGTATAAAAGAACTTCACATCGCCGGCATTCAGGTCCAGGTGCAGCCGCCCGAGTTTCATCTGCTCCAGGATGATCCCCCCATGACCGTGCACGATGGCCTTGGGCAGGCCGGTGGTGCCGGAGGAATACAGGATCCACAGCGGATGGTTAAAAGGAACCTCGGCAAACTCGAATTCCTCGCGGGAGACCGGGGGATGATCCATGAACTCCCGCCACAGCATCGCGCCAGGGGTCGGCAGGGTTTCATCGCCGGGGAACAGGTACGGCAGGTGGATGACCTGCTGCAGGGATTTCAGTTGGCCGAGGATCTGCCGGAGTTCGGCGCGCCGATCAAAATCCTTGCCCCGGTAGCGGTACCCATCGACGCAGAAGATGACACTGGGTTCGATCTGCGAGAACCGATCGAGCACACTGCGTGTGCCGAAATCCGGCGAACTGCCGGACCAGATGGCGCCGATGCTGGTCGCTGCCAGCATCGCGATCATCGCCTCGGGGATGTTGGGCAGGTAACCGACGACCCGATCGCCCGGACCGACACCCAGCTCCCGCAGCCGCGTCGCCGCGATGCGCACGTCGCGCGCCAGTTCGGTCCACGGCACGCGGCGCAGGGGCCGGAGTTCACCAACCGCGATCATCGCCGTGGCCTGTTCACGCTCCCGCCGCAGGATATGCCGCGCGTAATTGAGGCGCGCGCCCGGAAACCAGTCCGCGCCGGGCATCTCGCGCGAACGCAGTACACATTCGTACGGAGCGGTAGACTCTACTTCCGCGTACTTCCAGATCGCCTCCCAGAAATCCTCGAGGTGATCCACCGACCAGTGCCACAACTCGTTGTAATCCTGAAATTTCAGCCCATGCTCGGCTTCGAGTCGGCGTGTGAACGCAGTCAGGTTGGCGCGCTCGATCCAGCGTGCATCCGGCCTCCACATTAATTCGCCTTCCTTGACCATCGCAGTATCGGAATAACTGAACTCAGGGTTGCGATTGTTGTGAAGGGGGCACGGCCAACGCCTGTGCGGCGTTGGCCGGCGCGGAGACGGCACCGCGCAGGGTTGCAACCAGTCCCGCAAGCGGACTGCCGGCGTGCAGCTCGTCCGCGGCGCGTCTCAATTCCGCGCTTTCATCCACGAGACCGTAACCGGCGCGCGCGAACTCCTGCATCAGCCGCCGTCCGGCGCCCGCTGCATGATCGAAGCTGGCCCGGTCGTCCGGATCATAAGGAAGGTAAACCTGCTTCAACAGTGTCCTGCCGGCCAGCCGGTATGCACCCAGGTAGTCCATTCTGTTCTCCGAGGTTACCCGCGCCGCAATGGCGCCGAGCCGCTGCGCGTGCGCGCCTTCCACGGGCGCGGCGGCGGCGAGCGTCATCACGCCGGCGCCGCCCCAGCCTTCCAGGCCGATCTCCTTTTCCACGGTACCACCGCCCATCAACGTGCGCAGATCGCGCCAGGCTGGATCGTCCGGTGCATCCTCGTCGGTTTCGATGGCTGCCCCGGAGATCGCGCCGAGCGCACTGAAAACCATGTCGCGCATCAGTTCCAGGTTTTCAGGCGCGCCATAAAGCGCGGCATACAGGTTCCAGGCGCCGTAGCCGCGGGCCTGCATTAACTTCGCTGCGTCAAGGATCCCGTTACTGCCGGCAAACTTCTCCCGGCGGCTGTAGGGCGCGGCATCCAGCGCGGCGCAATGAATCGTGACGGCATTGCCGACGGCGCCCGCAATCGCCAGTGGCCGCAGGTTCTCGATGGCCTGGTGCATCGCGGCGTCGCCGGGCAACGTGACGCGGAACGGCAGATGCTTCGGCGGCGCGGGCATCAGCCACAACCCGACCTTCGTGGGTAACGCAAACGACGACTGCGTAAACAGCCCGTCCAGGTAGGGACCAAAGTTGTACTTGAACAATTGCCAGGCGTCGCTGCCCGGCAGCGCACCCATGCCGGTGCGCAGCAGTTCCCCGTCGTGCAACACCAGTTCCATCCCGCATTGCATCAGCATGTGATCTCCGTACGGCGTATACCCGACATGCCGGGAGCAGATACTGCCGGCAATGGAATTGCCGGCATTGCGATCGCTGTCCACCCAGAAGCCGATGCCCTTCTCCGCCAGGTGCTGCTGCAATTGCCGGTAACTGACGCCCGGCTCCACCAGCGCACAGGCGGATTTTGTGTCCACCGCGAGGATCCGGTTCATGCGCTGGAGGTCGATGGCAATACCCGGCGCGCCGGGTGCGCCCAGTTGCGCCCCGTTACCGGCGGCATTGAAGGCGCTCCAGATCGCGAGGCCATGCTTGCCGGCGACACGGACGCACTGCTGCAGTGACTCCACGTCCACGGGCCGCACGACGGCCTCGAATTCCGGCAAGTCACCGGGCCGTATCCCGAAGACGCGCAGGTAGCGCGCGAAGTCCGGGTGCGCCGCGTCAAAGGCATGCTTGCCGCCGGCGATGGCCTGGAGTTCGGCCATGAGCGCGGACGTCACAGCTTTGCTCCCTGCGCGGTCCTGCGCCCGCCGCCGGTCGCAACATAGGCGGCTACGGCCTCCACCTCCTGGTCCGAGAGTTCCGTCGGCCGGAACGGCGGCATCATCTGGAAGCCATTGCGCACGACGGTCTGCACATAAACCTCATTCAGATTCTCCCGGTCCAGCAGCACGGAATTTTCCGTGCCCAGCCGTTCCGCAAGGCGATTGGTCCCGGGATGGCCCGGCCCCGCTGCGTGGCATGGCAGGCACCAGTGCTCAAATACCCGGCGGCCGTCATCGAGGCTCAGGACTGTCGCGACGGCGGGTGGCGCAGCAATTGGTGCTGCCGCGGATTTTTCCTGCGGCGCAGATTTCTCCCCGCAGCCATGCAACATGCACGCGGCCATGAGGATCGCTACATTGCGCGCACTCACGGCTGTGGTATCCCACGCAATGCGGCGGGCCAGATCCCGCTCTTCCCCGGCGCCAGGATGCCGAGCGGATCCAGCGCATCCTTGATGCGCTGGTTGACACGCATCAGCGCAGCGTCGTTCCAGTTGTAGGTCCCCGCGATCCGGTCCATGAAATCGAGATGGGTGCGGTACTCGCCGTAGCCGCGCGCCGCCGCATCGTCGATCATGGCATTCATCAGCTCATAGACGCGCTTTTTCTGGTCCGCGTTGTCGCGGCTGTAGAAGATCACAAAGACATGGTGCATGTCGCGCCAGCCGACGATGTATTCGCCGGTGTAGTCAAAACCGTACTTGTGCGCGAGGTCGCGCGCGAGGTGGTACTGCGCCAGCGCGGTCTTGCCGTCCACCGCCGCCATCGGCGAAAAGCCGACATGGGCGCCGTTCGGCATCCAGTTCAGGATGCCGAACTCGGTCATGTTAGGGATGCCGCGCATCAGCTTGGCGCGGTAGCCAAACGCGGGCTCTCCGGCCCGGTCCTTCTCAAAGAAAAAGCGCGCGCCCTTGACCTGCGCGAAACTCTCCTCGATGACCTTCCAGTTGTTGTCCATGACGCGTTCCGGCCCGTACAGCGCTCCGTAAAAGTTCCACATGCCCACGTTCAGGTCCGCCATGATTTTGCGGCGCACGCTGTCCGGCAGCGGACCTTCCCCGGAAAAATATTGCGCGCGGCTGACGGCCACGGATGCCTCGAGATTCAATTCCACCGTGACGGCAGCGTTCGGGATCAGCAGATTGAGTTTCAGCGGCCTGAGGATGTCGGTGACCTGGCCGACGTCGTCCTCCTCCGGAAACGTCACCAGGTAGGGACGGTAGCCCGGCGGCTCCGGCATCAGCTGGATGCCGAGACGCGTCACGATGCCGAAATTCGCCTGCGTGAACATGCCGTCAACCCAGGGGCCGCGCCCGTAGCGATATGTGTGCGCCGCGACGCTGCCGGGCTGCCCGCCCATGCCGGTCTCGACCACCGTGCCATCGGCAAGCAACACCTGCATGCCGCACTGCCACATGAAGTGTTCGCCGTAGGGTGTATAGCCGACGCCGCGGTCCATCAGGTTGCCCATGACGCCGCCCCATCCCGGCGCCGCGCAGTCGATCCACAACTTGCTGCCAATCTTCTGCAGATGGTTGTACAGGTCGAAGTAGGACACGCCCGGCTCGACGACGGCGTAGGCGTGTTTCTCGTTGACCTCGAGGATGCGGTTCATGCGCTTCAGATCGAGCACGATGCAACCCGCCTTGCGCGGCGCCGCGGCACCGTAGGCCAGGTTGCGCCCGGTGGAGACGACCCAAAGCGGGATGCGCCGCTTGCGCGCGACGGACAATACGCGCTGGAGCTCTTCAACGTTTGCCGGAGCCACCGCTGCCGACGGGGCGCGCAGCGCTGGCTCGAGGATCGCGAAATGATCCTGGTAGCCGGTCAAGCGCGGCTCCTCGTGAAAGACCCACGCGGGCCCCACGGCTTCCCGGAGTTCGCCGAGCGTCTGTTCGAAATCCGACAGGGGGACTTCAGGCGGGAGTATTCGGGTCGGCGTCGTCACGCGTGGAACGCCCAGGATTTGAGTTGCATCGCGGAACCTGACGGGCGCGGATACGCTGCCGTCGCGAGCAAGCGACGCGCGGACATGCCTTCCGCATTCACATACATCCGGCAGCACGCGGCGAGTCCATTGGCCCAGGTTGCGTTATTCGGCAGAAACGCAGGTGCAATCCGTTCCAGTGTCCGCGCGCCGGCGCGAAGTTCATGGCGCCAACCCGAAGGTGAAGCAACATGGTCACCCAGGTAAATTTCCCGCAGACCGCGTTCGAGCAGTGCGTGGCGAATAAGCACATAGTCCGAATCCCGCGTCAGCCCAAAATAGGCCGATACCCCTGATTCATTTTCGCCGCTGAGCAGGAGTTGCAGGATTTTGCCCACATCCGGACCGAGGCGCGTGACGCCGTACCGGTTCGCCGCACAAAAGGCGTCGCCTTCAGGACACCCGCCAATGGCGATGAGGCGCGCCCGGGGATTCAGATCGGCCAGCGGGTTCGGCACCGCGGCGACAGGCATCGCCATCGCGATGAGCGTCGTCTGCAGAAACTCACGCCGCGTGAACATCGGTCGACTGGATTCTCGTGGGGGAAGGAGAAATTGGAATGGGCCGGGAACGGCCACTCCTCAGGCGAGAATTTTCCGCGCCGCTTCGATGGTCTTGTCGCGGTTCTTGGTGTCACCCAGGTCGGTGGGGGGAGGTACGGCGCGGCCGCGCTGCACCGCGGGCCGGGCCGCGATCTGATCGATCCAGCGCTTGAGATTGTCCAGC
>CAYMXG010000145.1:0-6153 GCA_964394115.1 uncultured Enterobacteriaceae bacterium
GACCAGCTGGTCCAGCCGTGCAACCTGGGGCGCGGACAATTCGTCCCGGAACGAACCCACCTTGCCGCGGCGAAAATGCGTGGCCCGGTCAATGCCTGCTCCGCCCTGTACCGCCGGCAGTTCCGCGGCCGAAATGGCGCGCCGCTGCCCGAACCAGGCAAACAGTTCCTCGACGGTGCGGTGTGGGTCCTGCACGAAATCCTCGAAGCGCAACAGCCGGATCTGCAGGTCGGTGTTGTCCGTGACCTGGACCCATCCGGAGATCCAGTCCTGGAATTGCCGGAACGAGCAATCTATGAGCGCATCCAGCTGTGCCTCCCGCGACAGACCATACCAATCCCTGCACAGCAGGTCATTCGCCAGGCACAGTGCATAGTGCCAGTGCTGGCCACGAATATCCTCGCGCTGCAGGTGATGAAACCAGGACACCAGCACATCGCGGGGATCGCGCACCACCAGCACGAATCGCGCCAGTCCGAATTCCCGCAACAGCCGCAGGTTGTATTCCGTCGGCGCGATGTGCTGCTGCGCAACGCCAGCCGGAAGCTGCATGAATTCCTCCGCGGCCTCCACGTCGACCTGGCTGCTCCACAGTCCGCGCGTGGCAATGCGCATGCGCCGGCATGGCACCAGCTTCTCGAAGGCTGCCGCCAGGTACAGCGTGGCGCTTTTTGGCGAACCGTTGATCAGGACCTGCATGACTAGGCAAACCGCCGCAGCAACTGCTCAAAATCGGCGCCCATCAACCCGCGGTAGTAATCCGCGAGGCCCATGTTGTCGATAACGCGCCGCAGGTAGAGATAATTCCATGCACGCTCCGTGTTCCCGGGCACGTGATAGCACCACGCGTTGAATACCTGGCCGAGATCCAGGTAGAAGGTTTCGGGATAATCCCGGTACAACCTGGCGATGAGCCAGTATGCCAGCGAACCGCCGCACTGCATCAGCACAATGGGGTGCAGCCCGCGCGCGTCGTTCTGCGCGGCGCGCCGGGCCCCGGCGAGGGCAGTCTGCAGTCGTTGCAACACTGCGTGCCGGTGCCGCTGTGTATTCTCGGGAGCTATTTCAAGGAAGTTGCAACTGTGCAGTCCCCATGCCGCCGGCACCGCACGCACCGCCTGGGGTCCCAGCATGACGACCGGGTGCGGACGGCACAGGGCCGGAAGTTCGCGCAGTGCGCCGCTGATGAGCCAGCGTTTCCACAGCGTCGCATCCAGCAGCAACTCATCCGGAGTAAAATTTTGCGCCAGCAACTGCATGCGCTCCTGGTGCACCGTGCCCTGGTTCGCGTAGTAAAACGGCCGCTCATCAAAGGTGGGGAAGCCCTTGAATGACGCAGCGCGGAAGTAGTCCGGCCGGTCCTTGTGCCACGCAATACACGCCACCACCTCGTCAGTCACGTTTTCCTCGAAGGCGCCGTTCCATGGTTGCAGTTCCTTGCACAATCGAAATGCGAGTCTGCGCCGTTCAGCGTCGGTGCAGGGCAGCGACGGCATTGCCTTCAGCATGTCGCTCTGGACGTCATTGATAAACGCCAGCGCATCCCAGAACCCCTGTGGCAGGCGGGGAAACGCGAATGGCCGGTTTTCGCGGATCCGATCCAGGAAAAATGCCGGGGCCGGGCTGGCAATCCGGTATTGCCGCCCGTCAATGGTGAATTGTGTCTGGTTCGGTGCCGCGTAGTTCTGCGCCTGCCTGCGGTTGCCTTCCACCAGTTCCGGATAGCGCAGCAATTCGATCTCCGGCTGCCGGATGCGTATGCGCGGAAACATGCGCAGCAGCGGACCGGTCTGTGGCATGCCCTTGCGGGCGAACAACCGGCCGCGCAGACGCTGACAACGCCATAGCAATGCGGCGCCCCAGGCGCGCAAACGCTGCGCGACAGTGCGGACGCGCCCCGAACCGCTGCCCAACGCATGGGCAAAGGCATTGCCGTGTACCGCCCCGGGTCTTTCCAGCCGGTACCGGATCGGATCGAACCACGGTGCCGGCTGCAGGCCCAGCCCGTCCCCGGCGCGCAGATAGTGCGACAGCGCATCCTCGCCCGGTTGCAGCATTTCCCGGTATGCGTCTGCGTAGAAATCCGCGTCGAACAGCCGCGCGGCAAGTATGCAATCCCGCTCCGGGTTCCACGCCGGCTGGGTGATGGATTGGGCCCCGGTACTCATCCGGCCGCCTCGACGATCTGCATCCGGCAATCCATATCCACGATGCCACGGGCGTCGGACTCGTGATCGAGGTCCAAACGCAACAAACCGCGCCGTACATCCACAAACACCGGCTCCGCCCCAACCATCTGGTATACACCCAGGTTGATGAAGTAGACGCCGGGGAGCAGCGGCAGGTGAAAGGCGAACTCCGCGACCGCGACCCCGGCCGCCCCCCACGTCCCGGCCGCCTGCCGGAGCCGGTGGCTGTTGATGCTGTAAAGCGTGACGCCGTCGGCGGTGCAGACCGCCATGCCCAGCGCCGCCTGTTCAATTGCCGCGTTGAACCTCGCCTTCATCAGCAATCGCAACGGTTGCCCGTGCGCCACCGTTTGCAGTGCGCGTCCGGAAGCGTCAGTCACCAGGAAGTCGATAATTTCGGCGCGGCCATCACCGGTCCGGTAGTGGTCGCGATTGAAAAACGCCCGCTGCGGCAGGTGCGCCACGTGCGTGGCGTGGTGGGCGAATTCATTCGCGTCCTGCGCAGCCGGCGCGGTGGCAGCGTACTCTTCGCCGCGTTCAGCGACGGTGGTGGAAAACAGCATTTCATCGTAGCGATTGACGACGTCCCGGATCGGCCCGTCGGCGGCCAGGCGGCCCTGGTTCAGCAACAGTCCACGCTCACAATGCCGCAACAGCACCTGCCGATCGTGACTCACCAGCAGGACGTTGCCGCCGCGACTGGCGATTTCCTCGATCCTGGCGAAGCACTTGAACTGGAATGCGGCATCACCCACGGCCAGCGCTTCGTCAACGATCAGGATATCCGGAATGACACAGGTGGAAACGGCGAAGCCGAGTCGCACAAACATCCCCGACGAGTAGGTGCCTACCGGTTGATCGAAAAAGCGGCCGAGGTCGGCGAATGACTCGATCCACGGCAGATGCTCGCACACCTCGCGCTCCGACAGACCCG
Source organism: uncultured Enterobacteriaceae bacterium (assembly GCA_964394115.1). Taxonomy (GTDB): domain Bacteria; phylum Pseudomonadota; class Gammaproteobacteria; order Eutrophobiales; family Eutrophobiaceae; genus 2-02-FULL-61-13. The sequence continues at coordinate 3,124 of CAYMXG010000145.1, forward strand.
ACAGGACGCCATTGAGCACGGCGTTTTCCCGGCCGGTGAATTCGGGATTGAATCCGGCCCCCAGTTGCAGCAGCGCCGCAACCCGTCCGCGCACGGACACGCTGCCCGCGGTGGGCTGCATGACGCCGGCAAGGATCTGCAGCAGGGTTGATTTTCCCGATCCATTCCCGCCGATGATGCCCACCGCCTGCCCGGGCGGAATAACCACGTTAATGTCGCGCAGTGCCCAGAACGGCTCGTGAAACGTGCGCCGGAACGGGTGCAGGATTTCCTTCAGCCGGTCACGGCGCGATCCGAACAGGCGGAATTTTTTGCACAGACCTGTTGCCCGGATTGCCGCTTCGGTTTGCATGGGCGCTGCTCAGATGGAGTCCGCGAATTCCAGCTTCAGGCGCCGGAATACCTCGGCGCCGCCGACAAATACCAGCACCGAGATCAGCAGAAATACCGCTGCATCTCCCGCCCGGCCCGGCCCCGGTGCTGCACCCAGCAATGATGACCGGTACCCGTCCACGATAAAGACCATCGGATTCAGAGACAGGGCCTCCGCCCAGCGGCCCGGCAACAGCGACCGGTCCCAGACGATCGGCGTAAGCCAGAACCAGAGGTTGATGATGATGCCGATGGACTGGCCGATGTCGCGATGGAACACATTGAGGGCCGAGCCCAGCCAGCACAGGCCCAGCAACAGGAAGCACAGCGCGCAGAAATACAACGGCAGCGCCAACAGGCCGGGCCCGGGCGCAACGCCGTACACCCAGGCAATCAGCAATGCCAGCAGCAGCATTACGGCGTGCCCCGCCGCAGCTGCGCTGATATACACAATGGGCAGTATCTCGCTCGGGAACGGCGTCTTCTTGATCAACTGCAGGTTGCCGCGCACACCATTGGTGCTCATGGTCAGCACCTCGCTGAACATGAGCCAGGGCACCAGGCCGCAGACAAACCATGGCAGGAACTGTGCGCCCGCCGGGCCGGTGGCGCCTCGCAGGCCGACGGCGAATACGAACCAGAAGATGAGCACCGTGGCCGCAGGCTGGACAATCACCCACACCACCCCGGCCGTGGTGCCGGCGTAGCGGGACATGAATTCCCGCCGCGCCAGCAGGCGGATGACATCGCGCTGCCGGTGAAGATCACCCAGAAATCTTCGCATCGAAGAACTCATTTCGCGTTGTCCCTTCAGACGTTGCTGTAACCCTGCTTCTTGATCATCGTGAAGCCCTTGATCAGCTCGACTATCCCGTCATCAAGCGAATGGGCAGGGATGTAGCCGGTGCCTTCAATTTTGGCGTTGGACACGATGTAGTTGCGCTGATCCGGGTCGCTGCCCAACGGCGCCTGCATGAATACCAGGTGCGGCAACCGGCGCTGGATGGCCTGGCACAGTTCCAGCTTGGACAGGTTCGCATCCGAGAGTCCGACGTTGTAAATCTGGCCGCGCATGAATTTGAAATTCTTCAGCCCGTGCAGGAATACCCGCGCCACGTCGCGCACGTGAATGTAATTGCGCTTGAAGTGGGGCTCAAACAGCAACAGGCAGCGGTCATGCACGGCGCGATAGGTGAAGTCATTTACCAGCAAATCAATGCGCATGCGCGGCGACATCCCGAACACGGTGGCGAGGCGGAAACTGATGGAGTTCTCGCGCTGCAGGATGGCGCGCTCGATCTCCACCTTCTGGCGCGCGTAATGGGAAATCGGCCGCAATTCCGATTCCTCGGTGCAAAAATTGCCGGCATCGCCGCTGCCATAGGCGCTGTTCGTGGTCGGCATCAACAACTGCTGCGCCGGATCGATCAGACGCAGCAGCAGCAGCACGGCATCATGATTCACGGACGTCGCGCCAATGGGGTCCCGATCGCACAACGGCGCGCCGACGAAGGCAGCCAATGGAATGACTACATCGGCCGCGCGCACCAGCGGCGCCAGCGTGGACTCCAGGCGCGCATCGCCATTCACCACATTGAATGCCGGTTGCGCACACACGTGGGCCAGGCTGTTCTGCGCATACATGAAGTTATCCAGCACGGTGACCGTATGGCCGTGCGCCAGCAGTTCGGGCACCAGGATTGAACCCAGGTAGCCCGCGCCGCCCGTCACCAGAATCCGCATTCCCATGCTTCCGTCCCCCGCCTTCAGTTGTTTGCCGTGGCTGCCTGCGCGCCTGGCTCTTTGCCGAACCACTCCTGGCAGCGCTGGTAATCCTCCGGCACGCCGATGTCTATGAATCGCCCGGGACAGGCGACACCCTGCACCCGCGCCCCGGAGGCAATCAACCGGGGTAGCAGTTCAACTTCCAGCGACATTGGCGTGCCTGCGGACCCGGCGCCCAGCGCGTCAGGCTCCATCAAATAGACACCGCCGTTGACGACCGGCGTGGTGCCCGCCGAACGCGCCGCCAATTCCACCACCCTGCCCGTGGCGTCCAGCCGTACCCCGCTGTAGCGTCCGGAACCCCGGCCTTCGGTAAGCGCCAACGTCACCGTGGCCCGGGATTGCGTGTGCGCACGGTGCAGTGTCGCCAGTGGCGCGTCGAAAAATGTGTCGCCATTCAATACCAGGGTCGTTGCCCGCGGTTTTGCCAGCGCCAGTGCCAGCAACAATCCACCGCCGGTGCCCAGGGGTTGCGGTTCAATTGCGTATCGCACCTGGCACCCGCCCCAGGCAGCGCCGAAATAATCCCGCACCACCTCGTGCCGGTAGCCCACGGAAAAAATCAGGCGCTCCACGCCCTGGGCGATCCAGTGTTCGACCAGCCAGGCCAGGAACGGACGTCCGGCCACGGTTGCCATGGGCTTCGGCACATCCGGCACCACCGCACGCAAGCGCGTGCCCAGGCCACCGGCCAGGATCACCGCGTCCACGACCACCCCTCGCCGCCGGTAGCGTCCGGCCCGAGGCAGCCATCGATGGTCCGGCGCAACAGGTCCAGTTCGCGGCGCAGGTCACGCGGATGGTTGCCCACGAAAAATCCCTGGTCATGGACCAGGTTGGCGTTGGGGAGATCCCCCACGGTGTCGTAATCGA
>CAYMXG010000146.1:0-6067 GCA_964394115.1 uncultured Enterobacteriaceae bacterium
CGCAACAAGAAAATAGTCATCGACTTTTACGACAAGGCGATCAACCAGAAGGATTTCGACGCAGCCTCCGTGCATCTCGGTTCCAAGTACATCCAGCACAACCCGCTGGCTGCCGATGGGCCGGAAGGACTGAAAGCATTCCTGGTGTTCGCGAAGGAAAACCTGAAGACCTATCGCACGGAATTCAAGCGCGTGCTGGCCGATGGCGACTTCGTGATCGTGCATGCCCTCGCAAAAGCGAACCCGGATGATCCGGCGGACCGGGGTACCGCGGTCATCGACATCTTCAGGCTGGAAGGTGACAAGGTGGTCGAGCACTGGGACGTGGGCCAACCGGTTCCGGAGAAGGCCGCCAATCAAAACGGAATGTTTTAATGTAGGGCGGACTACGGCGTGCGCCGCTCCGGACATCCTGTCCTCACGCGGCATACCCCACATCCATGTGGGTCGCCGCTCCGGACATCCTGTCCTCGCGCGGCATACCCCACATCCATGTGGATCGCCGCTCCGGACGTCCTGTCCTCGCGCGGCATACCCCACATCCATGTGGGTCGCCGCTCCGGACATCCTGTCCTCACGCGGCATACCCCACATCCATGTGGATAAAAAAGGGCGCGCTCATTGCTGAGCGCGCCCTTCTGTTTTTGTTCAGGCGGATGTGTGACCGTCCGCCGTTTCGATGCCTGGTGTCAGAAGTTCCTGCCGACCGTCAGGTACCACTCTCCCGGACGACCGTATTGACCTTCCACTGTGGGTTGACCGAAGACTGAGAGGTCAAACGTGTTCAACAGGTACTTCTTGCCGGTGACATTGGTGCCGCCGATGGCCGCCGTCCACGCACCTTCGGGGCTGCGCCACTCGAGGCGCAGGTTCACCAGCTCGTAACCATCCGCGCAGGACAGGGGACCCACGACCGAGAAGCAGATGTCACTCTGCCCGTACACGTCCACGCGCGGCGTCAGGGTTGAGCCGGCGCCCACTGCGAACTCATACGAAGCACTGATGCTCCAGTTCAACTCCGGCACGTACGCCGGCGTTTCGCTGACGCAGGTCACGTTCGCATCGGGCAGGCCGTCGTCGTTGAAATCGCAGTCGTCGATTTCATTGGAGCTCCACCCCGTCCAACCAAAGATGCCGGTGATCAGCAACGGATCCGTCGGGTTCCAGGTGGCTTCCAGTTCCGCGCCCCAAATGTCAGCCGACGCGTTCTGGTATGACGTCAGCGACGTCGGCGCGAAACAGAAATTGCCGTTGGAGTCTGGCAGCGCGCCCGGCGTGCCGGGTGGAACAAAGGGCGGGACGCACTCGGTGCCGCCGATGGGGATGATGCGCTTGTTGTAGTCGCTGTAGAAGCCGGCTGCATTGAAGCGCACCCTGCGGTCGAACCAGTCCGACTTGAAGCCCAATTCAAACGAAGTCAACTCCTCACCACCCACCGAGACGGCCTGCGCCGGCGTAAACGGCCGCGGGTTGTAGGCCGGCGGCCGGTACCCCGTGGCGATCGAACCGTAGCCGAGGATGCTGTCAGTGAACTTGTAGTCCAGACCGACCCTCCAGTCGACGTGGCTGTCCGAGATCGAGATTTGGCTTTGCACAATGGAATTGTCGAAGTCCACGTCTTTTTCATCGTGGGAGTACCTGATGCCACCCGTCAGCTTCATGCGGTCGGTGACATCAAACACCATGTGACCGTATCCAGACTGGTTATTGGCTTCATGCACATTCTGCGCATTGACCAGGATGTTGCTTTGCAGGAACGCAGGCAAGCCGGGAATAAGCGGAACCTGGCTCTCTATAAAGGTGCTTGCCACGGCCGGCGGCATCCCGAGCGCAAATACGAGGAAACCGAAAGGAATTGACGGGATACTGACCACCTGCTGGTTGGTCGCCTCGCCGTCGTAAAAGAATCCACCGACGGTCCAGTCCATCCGATCCCAAGAGCGCCCGTTGAAGCGAATTTCGGCAGTCCACCAGTCCATTTCCTCATGACCATTGACGGTCTGCTCATTGAACGGCGAGCCGTCCGCGTCGGTCGCGAAGTTGCTGGTGACGTCATTGTACGAACCAATCACGGTCATGCCGATTTGTTCGGTCAGCTTCCAGTCCACCTTGCCCGAGACGGAGGTCTTCTCCAGGTGCGACTCCGGCTCGAAACTCAATCCGCTGGCCGGATCATCGTAGGTCGCATAGGTTTCATTCCTGCTTGCCGGAATAAAGCGTTCGTCATAGGGAATTCCATATTTCGGCACCAGATAGTTATCGCTCCAGAACGAATAGCCGTCGAAGGGCGGGTTTTGGTAGGCAACGGCCAGCAGCGTGTCAGCCTTGGCCTCCGAAGTATCATTTTGGTAATCGACCGCGAAATTTGCCTCGACATCACTGTTGACGACCCAGCGCAACTGGCCGCGCGCACCAACGACATCTTCGCCACCCTGGGTTCCGGTCTTGCAATCGTTGCCGCGGTTCAAATCCCTCGGATGTAATGCCAGGTTCCCGGCCTGCTCCGGATGCGCACAGGCGAAGTCAATCACCTTCTGGTATCCATCGCGCTGCTTGGAAACGCCGGTCACGCGCGCAAACAGGTTATCCATGATCGCGAAGTCATATCCGGCGCGCACGTCGACGCGGTCATATTCACCAGTTGTCGCATTGATGAAACCGGTGTTGTCGCCCATGGGCTTCTTGCTCTCCATGCGGATGGCGCCGCCGATGGAACCACGGCCGAACAAGGTGCCTTGCGGGCCGCGCAACACTTCCACCCGATCCAGGTCGAGCAGGTCCATCTGCGTGCCCATCGTGAACGGCTGGTAGACATCGTCGACGTAGACACCGACGCCGGGTTCAAACGCGAAGTCGAAATCGTTCTGCCCGACACCGCGGATGAAGGCCGTCATCGTATTACCGAATGCCGCCTGCGCCGGCCTGAACGATGCGTTGGGCACGGAATAGCCGAGCTCGTAGGATGCCGAGAAGGAACGTGCTTCGATTTCCTCCGAGGTGATGGCCGTGATGGCGAGCGGGATTTCCTGAAGTTTCTCTTCGCGGTACCGCGCGGTCACGATGACTTCTTCAAGCGCGCCTTCTTCCGCCGCCACTGTCGGTGCTGAACCCATGGCAACGATTGCGGACATCACCGCGAGTGACAGTCCACGGATTTTCGGAACTGGGTATTTCATGGGAATCTCCCCCCGTTATGTGTTATAGACTTCACTCAACAACGTTCGAATTCGAACTGTTGCATCTATATCAACGAGCAGTATCAATTATGAGTGTAGCCAATTGCCAAAGTGGTTCCAAGTGTGTTTTTTTCGCAACGAAGCAGCCGTGCACCCGATCTCATGAAATGTTCACCCAGCAGACATTTGGGTGCACTGCAACAAAATAAAATGGCGCCAGAAGTCCCAACCGAACCGTTCGGTTCGGTAGCATGAGAGCGGCCTCCGGCGTGGCCGACGCCGGCCTGGGACAATTCTCAAGCGACCCGGGAGACATGCAAAAAGTGGAAAGTGAAAAGTTAAAGACGACACACGGCGGAACGCGCACGAACATCCCCGGAAGATTGTGCATTTCGCTGATATTCCTCGCCTGCTGTCTGGGATCGGGCGCCGCGTTGTCGCAGCAGGATGGACAGGCCACGCACACCGCCCATGGCCTCACGCTTTTTGGCGATCTGAAGTACGCGCCGGAATTCAAACACTTCGATTACGTCAACCCCGACGCACCCAAGGGCGGCACCTTTACCTACGCCTGGGGCAACAGTTTCGACTCGCTGCACCCGTTCATTGTCGTGGGCACGCCGCCTGCGTTCCTGACGATTGAGACCGTTCTCTACGATCGCCTGATGATTCGCAGCGGCGACGAGGCGACTTCCATGTATGGCCTGATCGCGGAAAGCGTCACCTACCCGGAGGATTTCTCCTGGGTCGAGTTCAAATTGCGCAGTGGCGCACGCTGGCATGACGGGAAACCGATAACCGCCAATGACATCATCTTCAGCCTGGAGATCCTCAAGACGCAGGGTTCCCCCCAGTATCGCAATGACTATGCCGAGGTGGACAAGGCCGAGGCGACTGCATCAGGCGGCGTGCGCTTCCGGTTCAAGAACGCCGGCAGCCGCGCCCTGGCCTATACCGTGGCTTCGTTGCCGATCCTGCCGAAGCATTACTGGCAGGGGCACGATTTTTCCAAGCCGACGGTCGAGCCGCCGCTCGGCAGCGGCCCATACCGGATATCCAATGTGGACCCTGGACGTGCCTACACCCTGGAACGCGTGCGTGACTACTGGGCAGCGGATCTCCCTGTAAACAAGGGTCGCTGGAATTTCGATGTGATCCAACACGACTACTACCGCGATATCGCCGTGTCGTTCGAGGCGTTCATGGCGGGCAAGGCCGATCTGCGCTGGGAGACCCTGCCGGCGCAATGGGCCACGGGCTATGACGTGCCGGCGGTCAAGGACGGCCGCCTGATCAAGGAAATGCTGCCGTTCCAGGGAGCGACATTCTACGCGGGTTTCTATTTCAACCAGCGCCGCGACAAATTCGCGGATCCGAAGCTGCGCGAGGCAATAGCCCATGCCTTCGATTTCGAATGGCTGAACAAGACGATCTTCTACGGCGAATACATCCGCGTACGCAGCCATTTCAACAATACGGAACTCGCTAACCAGGGCATCCCGCAGGGCCTGGAACTGGAAATACTGGAGCCATTTCGCGGCCAGCTTGATGCGCGGGTGTTCTCCCAGGCCTGGGATCCGCCGAAGACAGATGCGACAGAGGAGTCTCTGCGCGGCAACCTGCGCCGTGCCTCGCAATTGCTGGCCGCAGCCGGCTGGACCATGAAGGATGGATTACTGGTGGACAAGTCGGGGAGGCCGCTCGATTTTGAAATAGTGTTGTGGGATCCGTTCTTCGAACGCGTCGCCGCGCCGTTTGTCGCCAACCTGAAGCGCCTGGGCATCAACGCGCGCCTGCGCATGGTGGATACCGCGGAATGGTTCCGGCGCATGGAAACGTTCGATTTCGACATGACACAAGGATTCACGCTGCCGCAGTCGTTGTCGCCGGGAGCGGAACAGAGGGAATACTGGGGCTCCGCCGCAGCATCCCAGAACGGCAGCCGCAACTGGATGGGGATCAGCAGCCCGGTCGTGGATGCACTCATCGAACGGGTCGTGCTGGCGTCCAATCGCGGCGAAAAGGTGGCCGCCACGCGCGCCCTGGACCGGGTGCTGTGCTGGGGTTTTTACTCGATACCGCACGCATACGTGCGCGGGATCCCGGTGGCCTACTGGAACCGATTCGGCCGCCCGCAGCAGGAACCGGAATGGCTGCGGCTAATATGGCTCATGAATACCTGGTGGATCGATCCGGCTAAAGAAGCAGCCCTGGAGTCGAAGGGCGGAAAAAGGGCCAAGTAGCCGCAAACCGTGGCGCACTACCTCGCCCGCCGGCTGCTGTTGATGATTCCGACGCTGTTCGGGGTGCTGCTCATCAATTTTGTCATCGTGCAGTTTGCCCCGGGCGGACCGATCGAGCGCGTCATCGCGCAGAGCGTCGGGCTGGGCGCGGATGTTACGGCCCGCACCAGCGGTTCGGGCAGTCAGGGTCTCGAGACCGCGAGTTCCTCGGGGTCGACGAGCCGCTACCGCGGCGCGCAGGGCCTCGATCCCGCCTTTATCGCGGAACTGGAACGGCAGTTCGGTTTCGACCAGCCGGCGCATGTCCGCTTCCTGAAGATGCTCGGTAACTATGCACGGCTCGATTTCGGCAACAGCTACTACCGCAATACCCCGGTGATCGATCTCATCGTGGAGAAGCTGCCGGTGTCGTTGTCGCTGGGTTTCTGGACCATCCTGATTACCTACCTGATCTCAATCCCGCTCGGCATCCGCAAAGCCGTACGCGACGGCTCGCGCTTCGACCTGTGGACCAGCGGCATGATCATCGTCGGCTACGCCGTTCCCAGTTTTCTGTTCGCGGTTTTCCTGATCGTGCTGTTCGCCGGCGGGTCCTGGTGGCAGATCTTCCCGTTGCGCGGGCTGGTGTCGGACAACTGGGCGGAGCTC
>CAYMXG010000147.1:0-6054 GCA_964394115.1 uncultured Enterobacteriaceae bacterium
CCCCCTTCGAAATCCGCGTTGACCGGCACATTCACGCCCCCGGCGATGACGCGAAAATGGGCCAGCGCCTCCTCCAGGGTTACGCGGTTGTCAGGCCTGCCCAGGGTCCAGGCAAATCCCGAGCTGGTGGTGGCCAGCGCCTTGAACCCCAGTTGTGCCAGCAGCCGCGCGCTGCCCAGGTCCCAGGGGTTCGGGATCACGAAACAGCCGGATTGGTGCAGCCGGCGGAATTCCCGGCAAAGATCAATTTGATTGAACTTCATGGCGTTCACCGTATCACAGCAAATGGACGTCGAGGACGGATAGACTATTCCCATGGAAACCGGAATCAGGATACATATATTGAGGGTGGCCGTGATTTTCCTTGTCGCGCTGTCGGCAGGCTGTGGCCTTGGGAAAAAGACCTTGCCCGACCACACGGCCCCGGCAGAACCGCAGGTGGTTACACCACCGCCCGCGGAGCCGCTGCCCCCGGTGGCGGAACCCGTTGAACCCACCCCGGCCGCACCGAACCGGGAAGAAGTTGTCGCGGTCGAGCCAACCCGGCCCGAAGCGAAACCTGAGGCGGCACCGCCAACGGCGCCGCCACCCCCGGTCCAACCCGTTCCATCCAAGATGGCGGCCGAGAAGCCCGCCGTCGTTGAACCGTTGCCGGTTGCGCCGGCGCCAAGTTCAGCGAAACCGGAAGTCCCCCCGGCTCCGGTCGCCAAACCGCCGCCGGCGACGCCGACACTGGATGTGGCGGCCCTGAAGGAACGACTGAAGGAGACCAAGGCCATCGGCGTGTTCACCAAGCTGACGCTCAAGAACCAGGTGGACGACCTGTTGCAACAATTCCAGGCCTACTACCAGGCCAGGCAGAAACACAATATCGCGACGCTGCGCCAGGCGTACGACATGCTGGTTCTCAAGGTGCTCTCCCTCATCCAGGATGGGGATCCCACGCTGGCACGCACTATCGCAGCGTCGCGCGAGGCGATCTGGAACATGCTCGCGGATCCGGTCAAATTCAAATCCTTAATCTGACTCAAGGAGCAGCAGTATGAATAAACATGCCCGGGCCTCGGCCTTGATATTCCTCCTGGCGGCACTCAGCGCCGGACCAGCGCCTGCCGCACAGGATGTCACCCTGCTTAAGGACCTGACCTCCGTGATCCTGTTGCTGGGACTGCCCTGCGGTCAGGTCGTCAGCGCAACGAAACAGGGGGACAACGATCATATCGCCGTTTGCAGTAACGGCGCCCGCTACCGGGTGTTTGTGAACGCGGAAGGCCGCGTCGTCGCGGAGAAACAATAATTCAGAGCAATGTGACGCCGAATCGGCGCAACGCGAAGGCGAAGAGGCCGAAACAAACCACGGTGAGAACGATGCAGGCCAGCAACGCCGGCCAGAATCCCAGCCGCGGCAGCAACGCCGGAAATGCCAGGAACATGGGCAGCGTCGGGATCACATACCAGAAGGTGTAATAAGCGTGGTTGGCAAGTTTCTGCTGCGGCTGGTTTTCAACATACAACCAGATCAGCGCCAGGATGGTCACCAGTGGCAGCGCCGCGACGAACCCACCGAGCTTGTCGCTGCGCTTCGCCAGTTCGGACACCAGCACGACCACCGCGGCAGTGATGGCATACTTGGTGATGAGCCAGGCCACGCGACTCAATCCCGCGGTTCGGACCGGCATGCTGAATTTCGGGGCGACAAAGTTCGAGCCTGTCGTGATATCAACTTCATGGGTTTTCCGGTTCCTCGTGCGAATCTGCTCTGACCATCAGTAAAGCGACGCTATGCGTGTCAACGAACGGGACAATCCGTGGGGTATGCGTGTTTCGTCCCTGAAAATCGTATCACGCAAAACGATTTCCATGCAGGGAATTTCGAGCAGCCCGGTGCTTTCGGTGATCCACGGTCTCTGTGCGGCGGCGTACATACAAGTCTGGCCGGCTACTGTTAGATTCCGTGTATGAAAACCGGAAAGTTGTTGCCTGCAATGCGCGCCTTGGGAATTGTTCTTTTCCTTCTGACGGCCGCCTGCGCCGGTATTACGGGGACGCCCCCTGCAGTGTCGACGTCACCGGAACTGCAACTGGACCTGGCGGCCATGGAATCGCGGCTGCGGGAATCAGATTCCATTGGCGTGTTCACCAAGCTCGTGCTCAGGGACGAGGCGGCTGACCTGCTGAATCAGTTCCGTGCGCATTACCAGGCCGGGCGGAACTTCAGCGTCACCACGCTTCGCCAACCCTACAATATGTTAATCCTCAAGGTGCTCGCCCTCATCCAGGACAGCGACCCCACCCTGGCCCGCTCCATATCCGATTCACGCGAGGCGATATGGGGCATCCTTTCGGATCCAAAACAATTCAACGCATTGACCTGACACAAGGAGAAGCGACTTGTTTGCACCCGCCCGGGCTGCAGCCCTGATACTCCCGCTCGCAATGCTGTGCGCCAGTCCGTCGGCGGCTGCGGACAAAGTTTCGCTGTTGAAGGACTTGACCTCCGTCATCATTCTGCTGGGCCTGCCCTGCGGCCAGGCTGTCATTGCCGATCGCCAGGCGGACAATGACCACATCGTCACTTGCTATGACGGAAACCGCTACCGCGTATTTGTGAGCGCGGATGGTCGGGTCGTGGCGGCGAGTCAATAAACGCCGTCATTGAGGCGCGGCCGTATAACCCGGCGCGCAGCGTGGACACGATTTGGATCGAAACCGCCGCTCGTTACGCGGACTCCCTATGTGCGGTAGGGCACAGACGACCGCCGGTGGGTTCGATATGGTCTGTCTTCACCCAGGCAAAAGGCAAGGAAAGCGGCATGTCCAATACCGGAATCGAACCGATCCTTGCCGAAGCCACCGGCAAGACGGGTGGCAGCACCGAAGTACCGCATCAGAAGGCTTTGCTCAAGTCACGGGCCCTGCAACGCGCGATTCTCACCAGCGCCAATTTCTCGATTATCGCCACCGACGAGAGCGGCATCATCCAGTTGTTCAATGTCGGCGCCGAACGCATGCTGGGCTATACCGCCGCCGAAGTGGTAAGCCGGATAAGCCCGAGCGATATCCACGACCCCCAGGAGGTAATGGCGCGCGCCCAGGCGTTGAGCCTTGAACTCGGCACCACCATTGCGCCCGGGTTTGAAGCCCTGGCCTACAAAGCCTCGCGCGGCATCGAGGACACCTATGAATTGACCTATATCTGCAAGGATGCCAGCCGCTTTCCGGCGGTCGTGTCCATCACGGCATTGCGTGACGACAATGACGGCATCATCGGCTACTTGCTAATCGGCAGTGACAATTCCGCGCGCAAGCTGGTCGAATCGGAACTGAATCAAGCCATGGCTGCAGCGGAGAAGGCCAGCCGCGCGAAAACCGATTTTCTCTCGAGCATGAGCCATGAATTGCGCACGCCGCTCAATGCGGTGCTCGGCTTCGCCCAACTCATGGAAACCGGCTCGCCGCCGCCGACGCCCGCCCAGAAACGCAACCTCGACCAGATTCAGAAGGCAGGCTGGTACCTGCTCGAACTGATCAACGAGATTCTGGATCTCGCGCTGATAGAGTCGGGCAAGGTGACGTTATCGCGGGAGCCGATTTCGCTGGTCGAGGTCATGCTCGAGTGCCGGGCAATGATCGAGCCACAGGCTCAGAAACGCGGCATCAGCATGACGTTTCCGCAATTCAAAGCCCCCTGCTTCGTCAACGCAGACCGCACCCGGCTGAAACAGGTCCTGATCAATCTCCTTTTCAACGCCATCAAATATAACAAGCCGACAGGCACGGTGACCGTGGAGTGCGCCCTGCGCCCCTCGGAATCAATTCGCATAACCATCCGCGACATCGGTGCGGGCCTGGCCCCGGAGCAAATTGCACAGCTTTTCCAGCCGTTCAACCGGCTCGGCAAGGAGGCCGGCGCAGAAGAAGGCACGGGCATCGGCCTCGTGGTAACCAAGAAACTGGTCGAGTTGATGGGGGGTGTAATCGGTGTGGATAGCGCAGTCGGGACGGGAAGCGCGTTCTGGATCGAATTGAGCCTGACACCTGCCCCGCTGCTGGCCGTAGGCGACGCTGAGGGTGCCGCGCAGGTGCGGTCGTCTGTGCCGGATGGACCGCCGCAGCGTACCCTGCTCTACGTCGAAGACAATCCTGCAAACCTGGAACTTGTCGAGCAACTCATTGCGCGCCGCCCCGATCTGCGCATGCTGGGCGCCGCGGACGGGACTCTCGGCATCGAGTTCGCGCGCGCATACCAGCCCGACGTGATCCTGATGGACCTGAACCTGCCCGGCATCAGCGGGCTGGACGCCCTGCAAATATTGCGCGCAGATCCGGCTACGGCGCATATCCCCGTCATCGCGCTCAGCGCCAATGCGGTACCAAATGACATCGAAAAGGGCCTCGAGGCAGGACTTTTCAACTACCTCACCAAACCCATAAAGGTTGACCAGTTCATGGATGCGCTGGACGCCGCACTCATATTTACGCAAACAACATCAGGCCAGGCAGCCGCGCGAGATATCACATGAAGGTTTCCGAGACCGACATTCTCAAGGCCGGCATCCTGATCGTCGACGACCAGCAGGCCAACGTCATTCTGTTGGAGCAGATGCTGGCCGAAGCCGGCTACAGTTGCGTTACCTCCACGAGGGAACCGCGCGAGGTCTTCGCACTGCATCGCAAAAACCGCTACGACCTGATCCTGCTCGACCTGCAGATGCCGGGCATGGATGGATTCCAGGTGATCGAATCCCTCAAGTCCAACGCTGCGGACAGTTACCTTCCGGTTCTCGTTATCACCGCCCAACCCGGCCACAAGCTGCGTGCGTTGCAGGCCGGCGCCAAGGATTTCGTCAGCAAGCCATTCGACCTGGTGGAAGTCAGGACGCGCATCCACAACGTGCTGGAAGTGCGCCTGCTGTACAAGAAACTGGAGACCTACAGCAAGTTGCTGGAGCAGACGGTGGAGGAACGTACCGCCGAACTGCGCGAAAGCGAAGCCCGCTATCGCAGCCTGACCGAACTGGCCTCCGACTGGTACTGGGAACAGGACGCAGAAGGAAACTTTACCAAGGTCTCCGGCCCGGTCCTGGAAATGCTCGGGATCCGTGTCGACTCTCTCGCAGGTGATGCAGGAGTTGTTGATCCGAGAGGCTGGAACGAGGCGGAGCGGAAGCAACTGCAGGAAACCATTGCGGCCCGCCAGCCATTCCTGGATTTCATCTTCAGCCGCGTCAACGCCAGTGGCTCGCAGCAGAGTTTTCGGGTCAGCGGGGAGCCGATGTTCAACCAGTCCTGCCGCTTCATCGGTTATCGCGGCATTGGCGTGGAGATAACGGCAAGGTAATGCCACGCAGAATACCGGCGCCCGGTGATGCCAGCACTCCCCAATCCGAATCAAAATCATCTTCTCGCGGCCCTGCCGGCGACGGAATTTGCGCGCCTCTCCCCAGATCTGGAACTGGTGCCGATGCCGCTCGGAGAAATCCTCTATGAGCCCGGCGGACAGCTGCAATACGCCTATTTTCCCACCACCGCCATCGTGTCCCTGCACTATGTCATGGAGTCCGGTGCCTCGGCCGAAACCGCAGGCGTCGGCAATGAAGGCGTCATCGGGATCTCGCTGTTCATGGGCGGGGATACCACGCCGAGCTCGGCCGTGGTGCAGACCGCGGGCCACGGTTATCGGCTGGAGAGCAATCTGCTGAAAAGGGAATTCAACCGCGCCGGGTTCATGCAGGGGTTGTTGCTGCGTTACACCCAGGCACTGATGACTCAGATGTCCCAGACCGCTGCCTGCAACCGGCACCATTCCGTGGAACAGCAGCTATGCCGCTGGCTGTTGCTGACCCTCGATAGAATTCCCTCGAACGACTTGATCATGACCCAGGAACTGGTCGCCAGCATGCTTGGCGTGCGCCGTGAAGGCATTACACAGGCTGCCGGGAAATTGCAACACGCCGGGTTCATTCGCTACCGCCGCGGACACATTGCCGTACTTGAACGCTCCGGACTGGAGTCCAGAGTGTGCGAGTGCTACGCCGTGGTCAGGAAGGAGTT
>CAYMXG010000148.1:0-6033 GCA_964394115.1 uncultured Enterobacteriaceae bacterium
CGCACCTCGAACTTCTGATTCGGGTCCAGTCCGTCGGTGGGTTCGTCCATGATCAGCACACCCGGATCATGCAGGAGTGTCTGCGCCACGCCGACGCGGCGCTTGAATCCCTTGGACAGTGTCTCGATGGTCTGGTGCAGCACGCCCTCAAGATGGATCTGGCGGACTACATGTTCCACGCGCTGCTGCCGTTCGCTGCCATCGAGGCCGCGGATCTCGGCGATGAAATTCAGGAAACGTTGCACGGTCATCTCGCCGTAGGTCGGGGCGCCCTCCGGCAGGTAGCCGATGGAGGACTTCACCTTGATGGGTTCCAGTAGCACGTCGTGGCCATTGACCAGCACCGTGCCCGCCGTGGGTTCCAGGAAGCCGGCGATCATCTTCATGGTGGTGGATTTCCCCGCGCCGTTCGGCCCGAGAAAACCCAGTACCTCGCCGTGGCGCACAGTGAACGACACGTTGCGCACGGCGTGGATGGCGCCGAAGCGCTTGTCCAGTTGCCGGACTTCGATGGCGGGTGGTGTGGTTGTATCAGTCATATCGCGTGCAGGAACCTCTGCGGCGGCGCGCTATTGTAAGGGTCCGCATTGCCTCGTCAATTGGGTATTGGCGGAAACGGCCGGCATGGAGTGCATAAGACTAAGGAAACATCGAGGAAGGATTGAACAAGTCGGTTTGGAAGCAAGGGGATCATCCCAGTGCGTCGCCCCGGCACTCGACCCGTCGCCCCGGCACTTGATCCGTCACCCCGGCGCAGGCCGGGGTCCAGCGCGCGTTGACTGGATTCCGGATAACCCCCCGGATCAAGTCCGGGGCTAAAGGCTCACTCGCGGTTTCCGGAATGACGACAAGAAATTCACTCGTTGTTCAAGGCTCAATTGCTATTCATGTTCCCCGCGTTTCAACCGGAACACCGCAGAGACGTCCTCATCACCGTACCCCTGGCGCATCAGTTCTGCGTAATGGGCCAGCATGCGCTCGGCCACGGGCAACAGGGTTCCGTCTGCATCCCGGGCCATGGCGCGGCAGATCTCCAGATCCTTGTGGTGCAGGGCGACCTTGAAGCCGAGCGGGAAATTCATGTTCAGCATGTTGCCGCTGCGGTTGGTCAGCACCCAGCTCGCCGCCGCGCCGGTGGAAAGCACCTCGATCACGCGCTGCATGTCGAGTCCCAGGGACTGGCCGAAGGCAATGGCCTCGGCCACGGATTCATAGATGCCCGCGATCATCAACTGGTTCACCGCCTTGCAGGCCTGCCCGCTGCCGGTGGGCCCGATGTGCACCACCTTGCCGGCAATGGCGGACAGCGCCAGTTGGGCGCGCGCAAAGACTTCCGGTTCACCGCCCACCATCATCGCAAGCGTTCCCTTGATGGCCCCCTCGGTGCCACCCGAAACGGGGCAGTCGAGGAAGTGTGCTCCTTTATCTTTGAGGATGCGGGCCGCCTCCCGCGCCGTGGCTGCGCTGACCGTAGAGGTATCCGCCACGATGGCGCCGGGCTGGATGCCCTGCGTGAGTTGGGTCGCCATGTCGATGACGTCCTGATCTCGTGAGACGCAGGTGACAATAAAGTCGCAAATTCGCGCCAGATCGGCCGGGGATTTCGCAATGCGCACACCGGTCTCATCAGTCATTGCTTTTGCCCGCTCCGGCGAGCGATTCCACACCGCATGCAGCAAGCCGTATTTGTGGAAGTTGCGCGCCATGGGGGCGCCCATGGCGCCGAGGCCGATGACTCCAACTTTCATGCATTGTTCCTCGTCATTGTTACCATTGAACTTCGCTTTGCCACGCAGGACAGCTCGGGCACCTATGCCAGCTTGGGAATTCCCAAGTCGGTCAAGTACCCGTAGGTGGAATCATAGATTGCTGGTAGTCGAGTCGGGTCAGACGGGTCGCCGGAGGGCACAAAAATTACCATACCCTGCCGGGCGCGGGTTAATAGTACGCGGTATGCATTGCGCAGGTAATTCTGGTTATCCTCGTTCTTGATATTGGTCCATTTTTTTCCGCGAAAGTCATGAAATCTCCAACCAACCTCCGAATAACGCAAATCCCCGTCCCAGGTTACACAGGCCCAATCCAATTCTAACCCCTGGACTTGGAACTCCGTGGCAGCATCTTCCAGGTAATAACTGGACCTAGTGTCTTCTCGTTCATTCAAAAACCAATGCACCGGGTTCACCTCGACGCGAATATCGATTGCGTGGGGTTTCAGGCGTTGCGCTTTTGATGATGCAACGAGTCCATAACGCTCTGTTCCCCGCGCCTGTTTCCTTACCCAGCTTTTCCCCGCCTCAAGGTCCCTGGTCACGAATATCGGGTAACGAGGCGTAATGTCCTTAATCAAATCCCTTGACTTCGGGGCATTGCAATAGAGCAATGTCTTTACGAACGCAGAGACCGTTTCTGCACGGAAAGACCGCATCGACACGGCCAAATGAAGGCACTCATCCAGATAAACGCCAGGGTGTTCGCGAATCTGGGTGACTGCGTTACCCGCAGCGTATTCACTGTCCGTTAATCGTGGTGAAATATACGTTTTCCAGTGTGGAAATGACTTGTTAACGGCTTGCAGCCAGGCATCAATTCCTGCTTCGCCGGTATTGATTTCCTGGCCCCCGCCAACGAGGCAGATAATGGCTGCCCAATCGTCATGCCTGTCCATGCCGGAAATGAGAAATTCAGGTTCGGACTGAGAAAACCCGGGGCGCTTTTTCCGGTTACGCATGAACTTGGATGTCTGCTGCAGGTTCCATGCCCGTTGTGCTTCGTCGAATATGACGACATGTTCGTCCGGAGGCCCCGGATCAACTAATAGGTCATCGCGGTAATGATGGACGTTTTGGATAAAGGACTTAATGCTCGTTCCGACTTGGCCTTTTCGGACCCTGATACCCAGGGCCTTTTGCCTGGACACTTCGTCGCGCGTCAACGCTTCGCACAGCACCTTCACAAGCGGGCCATTACCTGACAGTAGCACCGCGTGCGTTGGTCGGTGAAGTTCCCGCCTATGGCGTGTTGCGACGTTCAGGCCGACCAGCGTCTTCCCGGCACCCGGCACTCCAGTGACGAAGCAGATGATTTTCTGATTTTTCGCCATCGCCTCGTCGATTAAATCATCAAGCCGGCGCGAAGTGACGTGGAGATTCTGCGCTCCGGCATCAAAACGAGCTATAGCTTCGACTGAGTGCTGAGCGTAAAGGGCGCGCGCCGCTTCGATGATCGTGGGTGTGGGGCGATAGGGGGCATTCGACCAGCTGCTTTGGTCTATCTGTGGTCCGGTAATTTCCCGAATTGCCAGTTCAATCACTCCGCGCAATCCATCGGCATTCGTTGCGACTGGTTGGTAAACGTGATCGCCATCCGGTACCAATTCGGCCGGTGGGGTACGTTTTGCGTCGGTGGAAACCAGAATGGGAACGATTTCAGCGCTGTGGCTGGCTTCGTGAAAATTCTTCAGATCAAGTGCGTAATCCCATACTTGGTCCTTCGCAGCGGGATTGAATTCTTTTTCTCCAACCTTAAATTCGATGACGAAAAGTACGGAACCCTCCAGTACCACAGCGTCAATGCGTCGACCCACGCGGGGAATATTGAATTCCATGAGCAACGTGCCAGAGAGTTCCCCAAGTGCGGAGCGCAGTATGGCGGTCTGTTCCAGCCAGGCATTCCTCTGTTGGGGTACCAGGGCGAAACCTGAGTCATTGGCTGCCAATTGCCCGAGCACGGTTTCGCTGGAGGCCGCGTGAAATTCTGGGATTCGCGCTGAATACCATGCCCTGGAGGGAAGTGCTTTTTGGTTCACATTCCAAGCCTAACATCTGGAATCGTGAGAGCCAGTTTGGGAGGCAGAGCAATGTTGTCCGGGTTGAGAGTATCTCTAATCGTACGTATAATCACACTATAAACAATGCGAATGAGGGCGCGATATGAGTGGTATTACCGCTAATGAATTGAAGATAAAAGGAATTTCAGCCGTGGAGTCGGCTCTGGAACAGGATTCCGAGGCTGTCATCAGCGTCCGCGGCAAGCCGCGCTATGTCGTCATGGAAATCGCCCAGTACGAGCGCTTGCGGGAGGCGGAAATTTTCGCGGCATGGAAAGAGGCGCGCATCGCTGAATCGCGCGGCGAATATGTCGTTGAAACCGCCGAAGAACACATAGCACGACTGGAGAAGGAATCAGCGGCGAATGCCGTATAAGTTGATCTTCCCGGTTCCCTATCAGAAAAGGGAACGCGCCTTCCTGCAAAAACACCCTGACCTGAAGGCGCGATACTACAAGACGCTTCTACTCACGCAACAGAACCCATTGCATCCGTCCCTGCGCCTGCACGCGCTGCAAGGGAAACTGGCTGGCCTTCACTCAATTTCGATATCAAGGCGATATCGAATTACGCTGGAGATTGAGCTGCGAGATCAGGAAATCGTGTTCATCAATATCGGCAGCCACGGTGAGGTTTATTGAGCCTCGTAATACCGCGCTATGATTTCCGCCACGCACGCCGTCAGCCGCTTCGCGGTTGGTATATGTAGGAACTCATTCGGCCCGTGGGCATTGGCGCCGGGGCCGAGCACGCCGGTGATCAGGAACTGCGCCTCGGGAAACTTCTCGCCGAGCATGCCCATGAACGGGATGGTGCCGCCTTCACCCATGTGCATCGCCGGCTTGCCGTTGAAGTGATTTTTTGACGCGGCATCGACGGCCGCCTCCAGCCACGGCACCATGGGCGGCGCATGCCAGCCCTGTCCCGCCCAGTCATATTCAAATTTCACACTGGCGCCATGGGGCGGATCCGATTCCAGTATTTTCTTTAATTTGCGCGCCGCCTCGGCTGCATTGCTGGTGGGCGGCAACCGCAGCGAGATCTTCAGCGTCGACGTCGGCCGCTGGACATTGCCGCCGCTGGCCACCGCGGGAATTCCTTCGACGCCGGTGATGGACAATGCCGGGCGCCAGGTGCGGTTCAGGATCAACTCCGCAAGGTCAGTGCTGATGGGCTGCGTCTTGCCCGCAAACGGAAAACGTTTGTACACAGCGTTGCCCAGCACTGCGGCGGCGCGCCGGGCCTGTTCCTGCCGCTGTTCTGGAATGGGCACGTGGAACGCCGGTTGCACGATGCCTGAGGCCGGGTCATCAATGCGATCCAGCAATTGGCGCAGGATGCGGAAACTGGAAGGCACGATGCCGCTGGCATCGCCGGAATGCACGCCCTCGGTGAGCACATCCACCGTGAGCTTGCCGCCGACGAGGCCGCGCAGGGACGTGGTGCACCAGAGTTGTTCGTAATTGCCACAGCCGGAATCAAGACAGATGATCAGGCTCGGTTTACCAATGCGATCCGCCAGGGTATCGATGTAAAACGGCAGGTCGAAGCTGCCGCTTTCCTCGCAGGCCTCGATGATTATCACGCAGCGGTGCCGCGGCACGTTTTGCTCCTTCAGCGCCAGCAGCGCGATCAAGGAGGAAAACGTGGCGTAACCATCGTCGGCGCCGCCGCGGCCATAGAGCCGATCGCCCTCCAGTACCGGCTCCCAGGGCCCCAGCCCCGCTCGCCAGCCGGTCATCTCCGGTTGCTTGTCCAGGTGACCGTATAACAGCACCGTGTCGTCCCCGTCGCCGGGCGCCTCCATATAAATGAGTGGCGTGCGTCCGGGCAGGAGCACCACCTCCAGGTTCATGCCGGGCAGGGCCTGGGCCTGGCACCATGCGGTAAATTGCGCTACGACCCGGTCCATGTGCCCGTGGGCCTGCCAGTCCTTGTCGAAGGCCGGGGACTTGTTGGGGATGCGGATGTATTCAATCAGTTCCGGCAACGCGGACTGATCCCAGAGGCGGTTGCAGAAGGTGGAAAGTTTTTGCGGGTTCATATCTTGATAGTCTCTGTTCGAGTTTCCGATGCGTCATACCGGCGGCCACCCCCGTGAAAGCGGGGGCGGTATTCAGACGGGGAACGCTGGACCCCGGCCGCTTCGGACGTCCTGCCCTCGGCGTTGGCTCCTGCGTCGCTCTACCGCCTACATCCATGTA
>CAYMXG010000149.1:0-5992 GCA_964394115.1 uncultured Enterobacteriaceae bacterium
AAAGCATGCAGTTGCGTTTCCTGCAAACGCTCACCGAGATCGCCGGCGACAAGAGTTCCGTCATCGCATTCCCGTTGCCCCTGGATCTGCTGAAACCGCTGGTGCAGGCGGCCGGGAAGCAGCCGGACGACTGAAGTCTGCGGACCTCGAGTCGCCAGACTCGATATTCGTCCTCAATCCGGCCTGCGCGCCGGAAAAACCCCGGGCTGCGCCTATGACAAACGCGAGACCCGGCTGGCTGGAACCCTGACCACCCCAGAGGACCGCGTCACGCAATGCAACTTGCTGATATGGCTAATAATATGCCGCGAATGATTCGCATTTCAGGGGGTCTAACAGATAAGGCAATGATCAGCTGGTTCGCGATGGTTGCCCTGGCGGCCAAGGTCGCTATCTGCACACATCGGCCAGGCCGCATGCACAGAGTCCATGCAGGAGCGGTGGTGAAGTATGGACGCGAAGAGAAAGTTGCACCGATTGTGGTTCCTGGTGTGGCTGGGCCTGGTTTTCTCCGGCCTCACCCGCGGGGAACCCTGCACCTACTCGGATGACGCGCTGCTAAACGACGCCCGCCGCCTGTCCGGTTATCAGATTATCACCACCCCGGTGTTTGTGGACGCGGGCGAGTCGTGGTCATTGAACGACCTGGTATTCGCGCTGTATCTGGACGGGGAGAACCGCGTCCTGCTGAACAACAATCAACTGAACAAGCTCCCCGCACTGGAAACCTGCGGCGTGCGCCTGCATGAAATGGTTCATCACCTGCAATACCTGGCCGGGGTTCGCGACCACGAGCAACTCCAGCCCCGCGAGATTGAGGCTTACGCAGCGCAGCAGGCTTGGCTGCTCGAACATGAATCCGAGTACCCCGCCGCGACGCATGATGGCATCTTCGCCGTAAAGCATTTCAAGCGCATGCAGAAGTACCTGGCCCTGGACAATACCCCGTCCGATCTCGCCGGCCTGGCCGCCGATTGTCACGGGTGGAATGCAAGACCCGATCTGCCCGTAGCCATTTGCGAGATGCATTACTGAGCCTTGCGCAATGGGTGAATACCACTCCGTCATTCCGGAAATCGCGCTGCGGTTATCCGGAATCCAGTCATTGCGTTAATGCAGGCTGGATTCCGGGTTGCGGCTCCTACGGACCCTTGCCCGGAATGACGTCCGACGTGTTCAGTAATTCTGCAGGGCTCAAAAATGCAATGGCTGTGGATCGTGGCCATACATACCGGCCACAAGCGCCTGGGTCGTACATCCGTTTGTCATCCCGAACGAATGTGAGGGATCTTTCACCATCAAATTCGCAAGATTTCTTCAGTCAGAAATTCAAATTGCGGCACTACGTACCACCGTTCTTCCATTTCAGTGATTCTCCCGGGCGAATGTGATACTGTATGCTTATATAGTACACAGGGACGCCAGCATGCACGAACTGACCGCGCGCCAAGCCCGGATCCTGAAACTCATCCGGGACACAATCGAAAAATCCGGCATGCCGCCCACACGCGGCGAGATCTGCACTGCGTTGGGATTCAATTCGCCCAACGCCGCAGAGCAACATCTGCGCGCCCTGGCGCAGAAGGGCGTTATTGAAATGATCCCGGGTACGTCGCGCGGGATCCGGTTGCTGGCGCTGGGCGCCCTGACCCCGGAATTTTCCCTGCCCGTGGTGGGCCGCGTCGCTGCCGGTCAGCCGATGTTGGCTGCCGAACACATTGAAGACACCCTGCGCGTGGACCCGGGACTGTTCAAACCCCGCGCGGATTACCTGTTGCGGGTTCACGGTCTGAGCATGCGTGACGCCGGCATCCTGGATCGGGATCTTATTGCCGTGCGTCGTGCCCGGCGTGCGGAAAATGGCCAGATCATCGTGGCACGGGTCAGCGGCGACGAGGTAACAGTGAAATATTTCCATCAATCCCGGAGCCGTGTGCAACTGCGGCCGGACAATCCGGATTTTGACACGCTGGAGATCGATCTGCGGCAGCGGGATTTTGCCATCGAAGGCATCATGGTGGGTGTCCTGCGCCAGTGTTTCTAGCAATGTAATTGGGTCGGAGCAGTATGGGGTCAGGTCTTGCGATCATGCATGACGATTCACCATGCATGATCGCAAGACCTGACCCCGCGGGACTGAATCGCGCCCTATTCCAGAAATCGGCGCAGTTCCCATTCGCTGACTGCGTCGCGTGACTCCCGTTCCTGGCAGCGCCGCGTCTCCGCAAACACACGCTGGAACTCTCTGCCGAAATAATCGGCGACCATGGGCGAGACGGCAAATCGATCAATCGCCTCCACGAACGTCCGTGGCAGCCGCAACGCGTCCGGCCATTCCTGGGCTGACTCATACGCATTCCCAACCAGCGCTGCGGAAGGATCCTCGCACTCCTCCATGCCACGCAGCCCCGCGGCCAGCACCGCGCCCAGTGCGAGATAGGGATTGGCATCTGCGCCGGGGAGCCGGACTTCCAGGTGCATCTGATCGGCAGTTCCCGGCATCACCCTGATGGCCGTGGTGCGGTTGTCCACGCCCCACAGGCACCAGCGTGGATCGAATGACCAGGCCCCCGCGCCGTAGCGGCGGAAGGAGTTCACGTTGGGCAGGAGCATCAACAACAACTCCGGCAGCCAGCGCTGCAATCCGCCGATGAAGTGCAGGCCGGCCCGGCTCAGTTGCCCGGGCCGGGAGTCATCGTGGAATACCGCCCTGCCGTCGCGATCGCGCAGGGATAAATGAATGTGTCCGGAGTTGCCCGGCGCGCTCCCGGACCAGCGCGCCATGAAAGTGGCCAGCAGGCCCGCCCGGGCCGCGTGGGCCTTGACCATGGCACGAAAGACGGCTGCATTGTCGGCAGCACGGATCCCATGCTCCGACGCCATGATGATCTCGTAGGTGCCGGGCCCAAATTCCGGGTGCATGGCCTCAATGGGGATACCGGCGTGAGTAAGGCCGGCCAGCAAATCCGACCAGAATTCCGTGTGCGCCAGAGTGCGCCACACTCCATAGAGATCGGACTGGCGCCCAAAGGGCAGCAGGTCGCGGAATTGCCTCGCCTGCACGGTGTCATGGGATTCGTGCAATAACGTGAACTCATATTCCACTGCCTGGCACGGCTCCACACCATGCCGGGCGGCGCGCTGCAGCACTTGGCGGTACAACACGCGCGGATCCCATTGGGCCTCCGCGCCGGTCATCTCCGCCAGAAACATCACCGCCGGTGCCACATCGTTCCCCGGGAGGTCGCGACAGCTAGCGGGGACCACCTGCGCGCGACCGTCTCCGAGCCGACCCAGCACTGCATTGACACGCACCGGCAGGACCGCATCGGCGAAATCGGTGACCGGGAATATGGGCGGGAAGGCACCGCCCTGCGCCAGGCTGGCGGAGAATTTCTCCATGGACAGCGTCTTTCCGCGCAGCTGACCGGCCAGATCGCACAGGGTCAAGACCACACTGCCAACGCCACGCTCCCGCAGGGAATGCAACAGCGCTTCGGCGTGCCGGGGGGGTATATCGGTCATGGCTGGCATGGAGGCGTGCAGTATAATTGCGCTTGAGTCGCTTCCCCAGAGTCCCGGCACATTCTCATGCTTTCATCGCAACTGGTTCGCCATTTCAGGCCGCTGGCCGGGCTTGCGCTGGGATTGCTGCTGGGTGCATGCAATCAGGCAGCGGATCCTCCGGCGGCCACCACGACGGCGCAGCCGGTGGCAAGCCCCGCTCCCACCCCGGCAGTGGAGGATGTGCCGGCGGCGGATACGGTGTTCCTCAACGGTTACGTATACACCGCGGATACGGAACGCAGCGTGGCGCAGGCCATTGCAGTGCGTGGTGATCGTATCGTGTTTGTGGGCAGTAACTCCGACGCCCGCGCCTTTGTCGGTGACCAGACCCGGATTATCGGACTGGATGGCAAGATGATGCTGCCTGGCCTGCACGACACCCATGTGCACGTGCTCGGTCTGGTGCAACCCAATGCCTGCGACCTCAACAGCGAACCCCTGCCCCTGGAACAATTATCGGCGCGGGTGAAGGCGTGCCTGGACCAATACCCGTTGACCGATGGCTGGTTGATGGTGAACCAGTGGAACTTCGCCGACGGGAACCAGCCCGGCGCCAAACTGCCGACGCTGCGCGCCGCTCTGGATGCCGCCTCGAAAAAAGTTCCGATCCTGCTGCGCGGCAATGATGGCCACCATGCCGCCGTCAACAGTGCCGCGCTGAAACGGGCCACCGACTCCCAGGGCCGGCGCGTCGGATTGAACGGCAAGACATTGGCGTCCCATTTTGCGGCCTACAGGGAATACATCGGAGTCGGCGCAGACGGCAGCCCCAACGGGGCAGTGAGCGAAGGCGCGCGGCTGCTGGTAAATCCGCCGGACCTGTGGGGCTTCACGCAAATCGACCCCGCGCAGATGCCGCTGGTGTCCCGGGTGCTCGCGTGGAGCGGCATCACGTCGGTACAGGACGCAGCGACGCCACCCTCAGTGTTGCCGTTGTTCGAGGCGCTGGCCAATCGCAATGAAATGAATTTTCGCCTCACCGCTGCGTTGTACCCGGATTTGGGTGACTATCGCGCCGCGGAGTCCGGCGCCATCCAAATCCCCGTGTTGCTGGCTGACCTGCGAAAAATCCGCGCCCAATACGCGGACCACCCGTTGATCAAGGCCACCGCCGCCAAGGTCTTCATCGATGGCGTGCTGGAGGGGAATCCCTATAACGACCCGCCAACCCTGCCCAATGCCGCGGTGTTGCGCCCGTACCGGCAACCGCTGTTCAAGACCACGACGAAGCAACCCGGGATCGAAATCACCGGCTATGTGGACCTGGACAAGGAACCCTGCCGCACGGTGCAGGCACAGGCCGGGCGCTATGCAAGCGCCGCCGCGATCAAGACATTCCGGAACCAGCATGGCTTCCATCCGCGCCAGTGCGAGGTCAATTATGGCCGCCTGGAGCATGATGAGACATTTATCCGCAATTACATGCACGCGTTGGCCGAGGACGGTTTTGCCATTCACGCCCATGCCATCGGTGATCGGGCCGTGCGTGTCGCAGTTGCCAACTTCGCCGAGCTGCGCCGGGAATTTGGCGGGGACACCGCGCCCCATATCATCGCCCATGCCCAGTTGATCCACCCCGATGATCGGCGCCGCATCGGTGCACTGACCCTGTATGTGGCATTTACCTTTTCATGGATGTCGCCGAACCCGGGCTATGACCTGCTGGTGACACCATTTATCAGCCATGTCAGAGACGTGAATGATTTGTATGACCCGGCCAGTTACGTGATGAGGAATGCCTACCCGGTGCAAAGCGTCCTCAAGGCCGGCGCGGTGATCGTGGCGGGCAGCGATGCCCCGGTGGATACCCGCGACCCGCGTCCGTTTTTTCACATGGCGCTGGCGGCAAGCCGGGCCAATGAGGGTGGCCAGGTATTCAATGCCGCTGAACGCGTCAGCATCCATGACGCCATCGCCGCTTACACGCGCAATGCAGCAGCGGCGCTGCAGCAGGAAAATCTGACCGGTACGCTTGCGGTGGGCAGAAAGGCGGACCTTATCGTGCTGAATCAAAACATCATTGAACTGGCGGAGCGCGGAGAGTTTGCCCGCCTGGCGGCGACGCAGGTGGTCACAACCATCTTTAACGGACAGACCGTGTTCCAGGCCAATTAAATCCGGGGTCAGGTCTTGCAATCATGCACGGCACAGCAGCCGTGCATGATTGCAAGACCTGACCCCTAGCCGCGGAGCAGGTGCACCAGTGCCAGCTTCAGGTCCGCCAGTGTACGCCGCGCCGCACTCCCTTCTTGCCGAATCGTCTCCAGCAGCAACGTATTGCTGATCTTCAGGTACAACCGCGCCAGCCGCCCGCGCTCGGCCGCGGCACCCGGAACGCGCAGGTGCCGGAACATCAAGGTCAGGCGCCGAACCGCCAGTTCGTCCGAATGCTCGTCCAGTGCGCGCAACTCGGGGATGGTGAACA
>CAYMXG010000150.1:0-5973 GCA_964394115.1 uncultured Enterobacteriaceae bacterium
GAGGCGGCCATCGATTTCACGTCCGCCCCCGGAACATTGGCCAGCGTGATATCCCGGTTGACCAGGTCGCCGATGAACAGGCGTTTGCCGGCGGCATCAAACAGGGACACGGAATCCGGCGTGTGACCGGAGGTGTTGATGACCATTACCTCGCGCCCGCCGAGATCAACGGTGGTGCCGTCCGGGATCCAGCGCGCGACGCGAAAGTTCGTGCCGGATGCCAGCATGAACTGTGCATCGGTGGCAGTGAACACACCGTCCCGCGTCTGCGCTCGTAATGCCGGTGAATCGATCAGCGCGACGTCGTCAAATTCACCCACACGCCCGGTATGATCAAAATGCAAGTGCGAGGGGATCACGAGCACCGGGAGCGACGTGAGTGACTCCACCACGTCGCGAATGCGGTATATGCCCGGACCGGTGTCAAACAGCAGTGCGCGTTCGGTTCCAAGCAACAGGTAATTGACGTTCACCTGCCAGTATTGTGGCTCCGACAGCGCAAAGGTATGCTCATCGAGCCTGATGACCTTGAACCAGCCGGCAGGCCGCTCGCCCTGTTCCCGTGGTGAATCGCCCGGCACCGGGCCGGATACAGCAATGGCCAGCGCGACGATGGTGACGGCCAGGAAGTGTTTACGCATACGTGAATTTAAGTCCAAACCAGCGGAGTAACGCAACATGATCCAGTCCCTGAGTTCGAAAAACCTTCCGGCCCCGCGCTTCCGTTACAGCCCGTTGGTCAAGGCCGGCCCGATTTACAAGACCGCCGGCATGATCGCACTGGACAAGGACAGCGGCCAGTTGGAGTCGGGCGGGGTCGGCGCCGAAACCACGAAGATCCTCGCCAACCTGCTCGGGGCTTTGCCGGATTTCGGTCTCACGTTGGGAGACCTGGTGAGCGCAAACATTTACACCACGCGCATGGACCAGTTCGCGGAGGTGAACCGGGCCTGGGAAGCGGTGTTCACCCAGGACATCCGCCCGCCGGCACGGACCTCGGTCGGCGTCAGCGCGTTGCCGTTGGGCGCCAGTGTGGAGATTGAATTCATGTTTTACCGGGAATGACCTGGCGCCGGCATGGACAGACAATTGCCAGTCAGCGAAGGCATGGACGTGGTGGAATCCCCCTGCAACAAGGTCTGCATCCTCAACCCGGAACAGATCTGTATCGGCTGCGGACGGACCCTGGCAGAGATAAGCAACTGGGGGCAGGCTGACGCGGCGCGGCGCCGGGAGATTTGCCATTCCGCCCGCACGCGAAAGTTGGCCATGGGCGATCTATACTAGAATCGAGTGAGTGGCCACCATCTCCTGCACGGAGGGGCCTGCAATATGCGATTCCTGCGAACCATCGTCCTGTTTGCCCTGCTGCCGTTACTGTCCGCGTGCGCAGCGATATCGGTGGCCGGTGTAATCGCATCCACCACTGCCTCCACCGCGGTCCGGGCCATTGACGAACAGATGCAGGAGAATGCGCTGGAGGCGCCGCACCGTGCAGATGTCGCCTCGGCCAATCTGAATGTCGCGGTGGAGTACATGCGGCGCGGCGATTACGAGGGTGCGCTGGAGCGATTGGATCGTGCGCGTGAGGCGGATCCGAAAAAATCCGCCATCTACAGCATTTACGGGCTGGTGTACCAGCGCACCGGAGATCTGGAAAAGGCGGAAAAGAATTTTCGCCGCTCGTTGGAACTGGAAGGGGACCGTTCGGAGAACCTGAACAACTACGGCCAGTTCCTGTGCCAGCAGGGGCAGGGAGAGGAGGCCGAAAAACTGTTCCTGAAGGCGGCGAAGGATCCCTTCTATCAGACACCGGAGATCGCGCTTACCAATGCCGGGCTTTGCGCGCAACGCGGCGGCGATATCGCCAGGGCCACCGGCTTCTTCAATGATGCATTGAAAGCTAACCCCCGGGCGCCGGCGGCATTGCTGGCGTTATCTGAAATCGAATTTGGCCAGGATCGTTTCCCGGAAGCGCGCAAGTTGTTCGCGAGTTACCTAAAGGTGGCCCCCCAAACGCCACGCAGCCTGTGGCTGGGTATCCGCATCGCGGACAAGCTGGGCGACAAGGACGCCGAGGCGAGCTATTCGATGTTGCTGCGTAACAAGTATCCCGACTCGGTCGAGGCGGGTTATTTGAAAAGCGGCAAGAGTTCCTGAACCGCCCCCGGACAACGTTGCAGCCTCCCTGACAACGGATACTGCGGCCGGCGCCTTGGCCGCAAGTCAACACGACGACCTGAGGCCGGCTCTCGACCAACGGAGCTTGCCGCAAGACCATGTGCCGGGCGAAGATGACGCCATCACCGGGCGTCACCTGGCCCCCAGCCACGCCCTTCCCCATAGCAAATTAATTTTCTGGAGAATTTCCCATGCGCAAACTGACATTGCCGGTCCTGTTGCTGTTGTCGTTGCTGGTTCCGGGTCTGGCGCCGGCCGCAATCCCGGGCTGGATTGAAACGAGCAACGCCTACACGCAGAAGGTCCTGGACATGGACGCCCGCTACCAACCGGAAGCCGCGTCCTACTTCGGGGCGGACCAATTCGACACGGAGGCCTTCGACCTGAAGCCGCAGGTTTATGAGCGCAACCTGGCGGACATGGAAAAATTGCTGGTGGAGATGCAGTCCAGCCTGAAGGCCGAGACCGACACGAAGGTGAAACAGGACCTGGAAATCCTGATTACGTCACTCAAGGATCGCATCAACTCGGCGCAGTTGAACCGGAAATACATGCTGCCGTATTTCGCCGTCGGCGAAAACATGTTCCAGGGATTGCAGATCCTCCTGGATCCGCGCAATAAGCCGGAACGGCAGGCGCGCGCCATCGAGCGGTTGAAGAAATACGCAGGCACGGCGACCGGCAGCGAGCCACTGACCGAACTGGCGAAGGCGCGCACCCGGGAGCGGTTCTCCGAATCCAACCTGACCGGTCCCTACGTGCAGGAACTGGAGAAGGCCGCAAAGAACACCGACGTCTACATCAACGGCATCGCCGACATGTTCAAGGACGCCAAGCTCAAGGGCTGGGAGAAGGCCCATCGCAAGCTGGCGCAGCAGTTGCGCGAATATGACAAGTGGCTGGCGGCGGAGGTGATGCCGCGCGCGCGCAAGGACAATCGCCTGCCGGAACCCATTTACGCCGATAACCTCAAGGCCTATGGCGTCACCGTCGCCCCGCGCGTATTGATGCGCCGGGCGCTGTATGGTTTTGCCGAGATCCGGGACGAGATGCAGGTCATCGCCAGCCTTATCGCCAGGAAGCAGAAGCTTCCGTCCGACGACTATCGCGATGTATTGCGGGAACTGAAAAAGAAGCAGATCGAGGGCGAGGCCATCCTGCCCCTGTACAAGTCACGCCTGAAGGCGCTGGAAGACATCATCCGCGAGCAGGACCTGGTCAGCCTGCCGGCGCGGGATTCCATTATCCGCCTGGCGTCCGACGCGGAGTCCGCGTCCGTGCCGGCGCCGCACATGAATCCCCCGCGCCTGATCGGCAACCAGGGGGAATTCGGAGAGTTCGTGCTGCCGCTGCGCAACCCCAATGCCGATCCGAAAGAGGTCATGGATGATTTCACCACTGAGGGCTTTGCCTGGACGCTGACCGCGCATGAGTCGCGCCCCGGTCATGAACTGCAGTTCTCCGCCATGGTCGAGTCCGGCGTGTCCCTGGCACGGGCCATTTATGCGTTTAACAGCGCCAATGTCGAGGGCTGGGGACTTTACTCCGAGGCCATCGTAAAGGAGTACCTGCCGCTGGACGGGCAGTTGTTCGGACTGCAGAACCGGCTGCTGCGCGCGGCGCGCGCGTTTCTCGATCCGATGCTGAACCTGGGCCTCATGCAGCCGGAACAGGCCAAGGCGTTCCTGATGCAGGAGGCGGTATTCTCGGAACCCATGGCGACCCAGGAAGTGGATCGCTACACCTTCCGGGCGCCGGGGCAGGCGACCTCCTATTACTTCGGCTACATGAACCTGCGCGCCCTGCGCATGGAAGCGGAGATGGCCATGGGCCCGAGATTCAAGCAGAAGGATTTTCATGATTACCTGTTGAACCAGGGCCTGCTGCCGCCAGCCCAGTTGCGCAAGGCCATCATGGAGGAATTTGCCGGGGTGAAGTCATGAGCGGAAGAATGCTTGCGCAGTTGACAGCCGCCCTGTTGCTGGCCGGTCCCGCGGCCATTGCAGCCGGCGCGGCGGAGGAGGCGAAGGACGCAAACGACGCCGCCGCGAAGGCGAAATATTTCGAATACGCTGACGTGTTCAACCTGGAAATGGTGAACGACCCGCAGGTGTCCCCGGATGGGCGCCGGGTGGTTTATATGCGCACCAGCATGGACATCATGAAGGATCAATCGCGGTCGAGTCTGTGGGTCATCAACACGGATGGCACCGACAGCCGGCCGTTATTGTCATCGCGGCAAAGTTACGCCTCGCCGCGCTGGTCGCCGGACGGCAAACGCCTGATTTACATTTTCGGTTTTGAGGGCGGTCCGCAGATGTATGTGCGCTGGATGGATACCGGCCAGACCGCGCTCATTTCCAATTTGACCGAGACGCCGGGCTCGCTCGCGTGGTCACCTGACGGGCGCTGGATCGCATTCACGATGTTTGTGCCGAAGGACAAGGAGCCCCTGGCCAAGCCACCGGCAAAACCGGAGGGGGCGGAGTGGGCTCCACCGGTGAAGGTCATTGACACCATGGTTTACCGCGCCGACGGCGCGGGTTTTCTTGAATCCGGTTTTACCCATGTGTTCGTTGTGCCAGCAGACGGGGGCACGCCGCGGCAATTGACGCAGGGAGATTTCGACCACGGCAGCGCCCTGTCCTGGACCCCGGACAGCCGGCACATCATGTTTTCGGCGAATCGCGCAGCCGACTGGGAATACGACCCGGTGGAGTCTGAAATATTCTCGGTTGCGGTGGAGAACGGCGAACTGAAGCAACTGACTGAACGCAACGGGCCGGACTATGGCGCCGTAGTGGCGCCCGACGGTAAGCGCATTGCCTACCTGGGATTCGATGATCATGAACAGGGTTATCACGTCTCGCATCTGTATGTGATGAACATCGACGCCAGCGCGTCGCGCCTGTGGATCAAGGACCTCGATCGGGACGTGGACAACGTTTCCTGGGACGGGGACAGCCAGGGTGTGTACTTCCAGTACGACGATCGTGGCGTGCGCAAGATCGGTTACGTGAACCTGGGCGGCGGCATGCGGGTGGTCGCCGAGGGCGTCGGCGGCAATGACCTGGGGCGGCCGTACACCAGCGGCGGATATACCGTCGCGCATAACACGCTGGCATTTACGCTGAACACGCCGCATCGTCCGGCGGAACTGGCGGTCAGCAGCGGCCGCGGCCCGGCGCGGCAATTGACGCATTTGAACGAGGACCTGTTCGGGCACAAGTCCCTGGCCGAGGTGCGCAAGATCACCTGGAAGTCGTCCCACGATGGACTCGAGATCGAAGGCTGGGTCGTGACGCCGCCGGATTTCGATTCGGACAAGAAGTATCCGCTGATCCTGGAGATCCACGGCGGCCCGTTTGCCGCCTACGGCCCCAACTATGCGACCGAAATGCAGCTTTATGCGTCGGCCGGTTACATGGTGCTGTATGCCAATCCGCGCGGCAGCACCAGTTACGGCGAGGAATTCGGCAACCAGATTCACCACAAATACCCGGGCAACGATTACGATGACCTGATGTCCGGTGTGGATGCCGTAATCGCAGAAGGACACGTGGACACCGGCAACCTGTTTGTCACCGGCGGCTCCGGCGGCGGTGTGCTGACCGCCTGGATCGTCGGCAAGACCAATCGCTTCCGTGCCGCGGTGGTGGCGAAGCCGGTGATCAACTGGACCAGTTTTGTGCTGACCGCGGACGTGCCGAATTTCTTCTACAAGTACTGGTTCCCGGCCTACCCGTGGGACGACCAGGAGCAGTACTGGAAGCGTTCACCGTTGTCGTTGGT